>JBDLIU010000048.1:0-21582 GCA_039714715.1 Bacteroidota bacterium | reverse complement strand
TGTCTATAATTATTCTTGGTGAATTGTTTTATGATAGGGAATAATATTCCTGGTAGCTTCAATGCCGGAATAGCTCCCAATGGATTTGTGTTCAGGAAGTAAGCTTATTGATACCTGAAATAGCAATTAGCTTCAGGATAATTAACCTGATCGTTGATGGTTTGCAGGTAATAGATAATGGCTTCGGCTGTTGTGAAGGGCTGAATATCTCCATTTACTGGAAAGTAGGCATCATGCACAGCCGGTATGTAGTCGTTTATACCAATGGTTAAGTTGGTGTTATCTTCCAAAATGTTACCATTGGTATCTTTAACAACTATTTCACTATCTACTTGCTCTAGTTGAATTCCGGCATAATAAAAACCGGATCCGGTTCCAATAAGAAAATTCTTGATATCAGAAACACTCATATTGTAAATAACTGTACCGTTCATAAATGGATCGAACTCATAAACTTCCCGCTTTGTAATCTCTCCTTCATCGAGCGAATTTCGAACACCGCCTGTGTTCTGAAAAGAAGCATCTACTGAAAGCCTGCCTTGTATAGCATCAGTATAGAAACATCCAACGGCATTTTTTGGATGGTATTGGAGAGAATTACCAATTACTTCATCCAGCACAATGGCCATTTCATTATTGTAATTATCTATCAATGTTTTTGTTTCTGCATCAAAATCAGGGTATGCATTAAGGTCAATAAGTTCAAATTCAAAAGATTTAACCTCTTTGTTCTTCACTTCCAACTCAATTTTCCCTAAATAATTCAAATAGCTTATGGCTGAGAAAACAGGTACATTATTAATTACAGTATCTATTTTTCGATGAGAATGACCACCAATAATCAGATCTAATTCAGGCATTTGTTCCGCTAGCTGAAAATCACTAAGAAAAGTACCCGATCCACTTTGTCCTAAATGTGTTAAGGCAATATAAAGGTCAGCCTCCTGCTGTTCTTTAATGTTTTTATACTTTGAAATAACATTCTCTGCTTTCTCAAATAAAATATTTTCGATTTTAAGAGGATGCGTTGCAGGTATAATTTCACCTGGCTTGCCCCCGGTTTCAATCAACCCTAAAAAGGTAACATCCAGGCTATCAATGCTAATTGTAACGTATTCAAGTGGTTCAGGGATAACTGAAGAACTCATATCCACATTGGCGCAAATCCAGTGAAATTCAGAGTCTTCCATTCTTTCCATTAGCTCCTGCTCTCCATAATCAAATTCATGGTTGCCTATTACTGAGATATCAAAACCAACTTTATTCATAAGGTCGATCATAGGGTATCCTTTCTCAGGATATTGATCAACTACAGGATTTCCTGAAAACATATCACCTGCAGAAGCTACAATCACATTAGTTTCCTGTTCTGCCTGATCAACAATGTACTTGATCTTGGAAAAGTTTTCCAGTTGTCCATGATGATCATTAACGAAGAAAATAGTTAAATTATAGCTATCAGATGGCGGAGTATTATATCTAATCTCTTTACAACTGATAAGAGTAGAAGCTAATATATATAGAAGTAGTAATTTTTTCATATTTCTGTTTCCAAAGATAACTTTTTGGGAAAGAAAAAGCTATTGATCAGGTTTATATGCTGCTGGTGTAATTATGTTTTCTGAGTTTCAAACTATTGTTTAATTTACAGAAACAAGATAAATCATAATCCTATGAAAACATTTCATATCCTTTTTGTTATAATGTTGTCAGCCGTTGTGGCAATGGCGCAAGATGATAAATCCGAATTAATAAAGATGCTCGAAAAGCAAAATGAATCATTAAGACACAGACTGGATGTGGTGGAAAAAATGATTGATGACCAGCTTTGGGTGACTAAAGTAGGAGACCTTGCCTATGTTGATAAGGTATATATGACCGGGCCTCCATTACGAAAAGAGAAAAATCCAACAGCACAAGGAGCCGGTAACCCGGTAAAGTTCTGGTCGTATGTTTTTATACCCAAGACTGTAACATCGGGCAAAAAATATCCACTAATTGTATTTCCTCATGGCGGTGTTCATAGTGATTTCAGCACCTATTATACCCATATTATTCGAGAGCTAATGGCACAAGAATACATAGTAGTAGCTGCAGAATATAGAGGTAGCACTGGTTATGGAGGTTCGCAATACAAGAAAATTGACTATGGCGGACTTGAAACAGAAGATGTGTATTCAAGTCGAAATTATATGGTAGAGAATTACGATATTGTTGATAAGAACCGTATTGGGATTATGGGTTGGAGTCATGGGGGGCTTATCACACTATTCAATATTTTCGATCATCCTAATGATTATAAGGTTGCCTATGCAGGAGTTCCGGTTAGTGATCTGATTGCCCGAATGGGATATAAAACACAGCGATACCGTGATCTTTATTCAGCTGATTATCATATTGGAAAAACTGCTTACGAAGATGTAGAAGAATACAGGAGAAGATCACCTGCATGGAATACTCATAAAATGGGAAACACACCGCTACTTATTCATACCAATACTATTGATGCGGATGTAAATGTATTGGAGGTAGAGCATCTTATAAAATCACTTAAGGCCGAAGGAAAGAAATTTGAATACGAAATTTACAAGGAGATTCCTGGAGGCCACTCATTCGACAGGATGGACACCAAGATTGCTAAAGAGATTAGATTAAAGATATATAAGCATATGGCAACCTATTTAAAGCCCGCTAAGCCGTTTAAATCAGTGAAAGAGCTACAGATTGCGGGATATAGGTATTAGTTTATTGCTTTTTTTGATAATGCTTCTCCTTTTTTTTCAGGATAAGCAATGCTCTCAAGTTGGTGTTTTAGTTTTTCAACAACCAGGGTAAAATCAGCCTTAAGGGTATCAGCTACAGGTTCAGATGATGGCAGGTCAACCCTGAGTGCATCTACCTGCTGGCCATATTTCCAGAAACGGTAACAGACGTGATTCCCCCTTGCCAGGCCGGTATGCCCAACATAGCCAATAGTTTGCCCTTGTTTTACTTTTACCCCCGGCCTGATACCCGAAGCAATTTTAACCATGTGAAGGTATTGCGTTGAGTAAACAGAATTATGTTTGATTTTCACATAATTTCCATTGTACTTATGATAGCGTGCTTCTACCACAACGCCTTCGCCCACTGTTCGGATGGGCGTACCCTGGGGTGCTGCGAAATCAGTACCTAAATGAGATTTATATCTTTTAAGTACAGGGTGAAACCTTCTTCCTGAATAGCGGGATGAAATTCTGCTGAATTTTACCGGATATTTAAGGAAAGTTTTCCGCAGGCTATTACCCTCTTCATCGAAGTATTCTATTCCGGAACCCTGATCATGATAGAAGGCATAAAAATTCTCATCAGCATGTTCAAAAACAGCCCCTTTAATAGCGCCATACCCTATTGATTTTCCATCTACAAACTTCTCCTCATAGATAAGCTTGTAACGATCACCCGGGAACAGTCTGAAAAAATCAACCTCCCACGCAAAAATATCAGCCATATCATTGGTGAGCTGAGGTTTAAGACCATTAGAGTCCATTGACATGGCAAGTGAACTATAAATAATTCCACTACTGGTTTTTTCTTTAGTAATTACTTCTTTAGCCCCTGTTCTCAAATGAACAGAATCTTCCAGATGCATAATCACATAGTCTATTTCATTAGGATGATAAATCATGGCTTTGGCTGTTTGCTTATCATCTTGATAACAGATCAATTCATAAGCCTTACGTACCCCAATTTTGCGTATGTCGAATATCCCTTTGGCTCTTTGAACCAGCAGATTAATATTATCATTAGACACATTGTGATCTGTAAGGATATTAGCCAGGAATTCATTATGCTCTACAGTTTTATGAACGATATCCATGGAATCTATAATATACCCATAATAGGTAGTAGGGACATAAATATTGGCAGTATCCAATGAAGGTTTGGGAATTGGTTGTTCAAGAACAAACTCTTCTTCACGTGGGGCGTAATACCAAATTGCTACAGTCACTATGGCAACCACTACCACACTTCCCAGAATTGTCCAAAGTACCTTCATCTCTTATCCTCAAATTTGATGCAATGATAGGGGTTTTTTATCTGAATTGTCTTGAAAATATTATAAAATGAAACGTTTTAGTGCCAATATTATTACAGTAATTGAGAAAGATATAAATAACGGTTAATCCCAATATAGATCATTTTTTTTAACGGGATACTTTCATTATTTTACTCACTTAACCTATGTGTAAAATATGAAGAAGTATTTATTAATAGTTGGCGCTATTTTTTTTGCATCATTAGTATTGGCACAGAAGCCCCCGGTTAAGTTCGGTAAAATGGATGATGAGTTAGTTAAAATGACCTCCCATCCATTAGATCCAGACGCTGATGCCATAGTGCTAATGGATTATGGAACTACAAATTTTGATTATGTTAACCTCAAACATGAAGGATTTATATATGATTTCGAAAAGACTATAGTTATTAAAATACTTTCAAAGGATGGTCTTAAATATGGTGATTTCAAAATACCATATTATCATAACAATTTTGTGGAAGAAGAAATAATTGGATTAAAAGGAAACACCTATAATTATATTGACGGAAAAATAGTTAAGACAAAACTAGAAAATTCATCAATCTATAATGAAGAGGAATTAAAAAACTGGAGTAGACGGAAAGTATCTATGCCAGACGTAAAAGTGGGTAGTGTTGTCGAACTTACTTATACCAAGATTTCTCCATTTATTTGGAACCTTGTAACCTGGACCTTTCAGGATTATATTCCCACGGTACATAGTGAGTATCGAATTAAGATTCCTCAATATTTCGATTATCAGCAACTTCATTCCGGATATCATCCTTTAGCAATAGCTGATAAAACCAGTAGTGCTGGTACTATAGAAGTTCGAAAAAGGGTAAAGGAAAACCAATTTTACGGTGCAAGAACTGAATTACTTACTCAAAAGTATAATTTCACTGCAAGTGATTATCGGTGGATAGCAACTAATGTGCCTGCTTTTAAGCCTGAAGCCTATACAGCTTCTACAGTTGATTATATTTCCAAAATAGAATTTGAATTAAGAGGTACTCAATACCCTAATGAAGCTTACAAACAACATATGGGCACTTGGAAATCTTTAACTAGATCATATTTAGAACATCCTGATTTTAAATGGGCTATTAAACAGACTGACTACATGAGAGATGAGTTGGCAACGATTAAAATTTTTGAGGATGATATTGAAAAAATAGGTGCTTTTGTGGGGATGGTTAAAAATCAGATTGAGTGGGATAATAGGTTTAGAACATTTGCTACTAATAATTCAGGGAAAACATGGAGGGATAAAACTGGAAGTTCTGCAGATATTAATTTGATTTTGGTAGCTGGTTTAAGAAAACTAGGTTTTAACTCGGATCCTGTTCTTATCAGTACTCGAAAAAATGGCCGGGTAAGAGAACAATATGCAATTAGCAATCAGTTTAATTCAGTTATAGCAATTGTAGAAGTTGAAGGGAAGCAATTATTACTTGATGCAACAGATAGATTCCTGCCAGTTGGAGTGCTACCTAAGGCATGTCTAAACGGTAAAGGTTGGAGAGTATCTGAGTCGCATCCACAATGGATAACTCTCAAGCCAACGGCAAAGCAAGAGGAGAAAACTCAAGCTTTATTAAATATTGATACCGAAGGAATAGTATCCGGTAACTTAGAAATAACAGAAACTGGCTATAATGGTTATATTTCAAATAAAGATCTAAGTTTAAGCGGAGAAGAGAATTTCTTTGAAGTTTTTCAGGAAGAAAAAACTGAGTGGATCATTGATGAATATGAATATGATGAATCTGGCAAGATATCGGAACCATTTGTAAGTAAATATCAAATAGAGATCAATGATCATGTTCTGACAACCGGTGATAAAATGTACTTTGATCCTACACTGGGGGAAGTAATAAATGAAAATCCATTTAAAATTGATAATAGGGAATACCCTGTTGATTATGCATACCCAATTCGAAAGTCGTATTTATTCAGATATTCGATTCCTGAAAATTTTGAAATAGCAGACCTCCCCCAATCAGAAGCATTTGCTTTACCAAATAAAGGAGGAATTTTTCGATATAGTGTAGCCAAATCTGGAAATGATTTCCAGCTAACTATTGTGTTCCAAATAAATCAAACTTTATTTACACAAATGGAATATCCAGTATTAAAGCAATTTTATCACAAGGTAGTTGAAAAATGCCGGGAGCAGGTCATATTAGAAAAACAAATTGAACCATGAGATAAATACCTTTATCTCATTACCTAAATCCGATGCAATGATAGGGTGATTTTATGAAATGACTTTGAATATTAAAAAATGAAGTTAATATATAAAGATTGTTAGAGTTATTAAGCGTTAACCCCAACATAGATCATTTTTTTTAACGGGATACTTTCTTTATTTTACTAGCTTATCTTAACCACATCATATGAAGATTAATCTGATAATAGTTGGCGCTTTATTATTATCCTCATTAGTATTGGCACAGAAGCCCCCGGTAAAGTTCGGTAAAATGGATGATGAGTTAGTTAAAATGACCTCCCATCCATTGGATCCAGACGCTGATGCCATAGTATTAACAGACTTTGGTGATACTCAATTTCGATATGATAATGAAAAAGGTTTCATCTTTGAATTTGAAAGACTGGTAAGAATAAAAGTATTTACGAAAGATGGATTAGAATATGGAGATTTCAGAATTCCATATTATGAATCAGGTGCCCAAAAAGAAAGAGTTTCATCGATAAAAGGTTTTATATATAATGTAGAAAAAGGGGCAGTTACTAAAAGTAAACTTGGGAAATCTTCAATATATGATGAAGAGGAAACAGAGCGTTGGCGGGCTATTAAGATATCAATGCCAGATGTAAAAGAGGGATCAGTAATAGAGCTATCTTATAAGTTAATTTCGCCATTTATCTGGAATCTTACGACCTGGAAGTTTCAGGATGACATTCCAACTGTGCATAGTGAATATAAAGTTACAATTCCCGAATATTTTGATTACCAGCTTTTGTTCTCAGGTTATCATCCCATGGCTGTAAATGAAAGAGATAACACTTCTGGTTTTGTTATTATTCAAACAAAAAATCGGACAGGATATACTAATGTAAAGACCACCTATGATACAGATAAATATGACTACAGAGCAACAAAATATAGGTGGGTTGCAAAAGATGTACCTGCATTTAAACTGGAGTCATATGTAGCATCTCCAAATGATTATTTGTCAAAAATTAGATTTGAACTTAAAGGAACAAGATTCCCGCAAAGCCCCTATAAACCTTATATGGGCACATGGGCAACGCTTAATAAATCTTTTCTTGAGCATTCAAAATTTGGAATTGCAATAAAGACAACGGGCTTCATAAGAGATGAACTTGATGTAATAGGATCAATGAGTGATGATATCGGCAAAATAGAAGCCCTGGTAAAACTTGTTCAAAATCATATGGAATGGAATGATAGATATAGGCGTTATGTTGACAATACACTTAGAAAAGCCTGGATAGATCAAAAGGGTAGCTCTGCCGATATTAATATGATTATTGTAGCGGGGCTTAGAAAACTCGGGTTTGATGCTAATCCGGTTTTAATAAGTACTCGTGGACATGGAATGATTAGAGAGAATTATGCCATAAGTTCACAATTTAACTCTGTGGTAGCGAGTGTTAGGTTGGGCGATAAAGAGATTTTACTTGATGGTACAGATAAATATTTGCCTGTGGGTGTACTGCCTAAATCTACATTAAACGGGAAAGGATGGAAAGTTTCAAAAACATCACCTGGATGGGTTAAATTGAACCCATCAACAAAGCAAGAGCAAATATTCAACACCAATCTTATTATTGAATCAAATGGAGGTGTATCAGGCACTTTAGATTTTACCGCAAAGGGCTATGCAGGTTATTCTTCACATAAAGCATTGAAAATTAAAGGAGAAGAAAAGTTCTTTGAGGATTTTCAGGAGAATAATAATGATTGGTTAATAGAGGACTATGAGTTTAATCATGACAAAGGATCTTCAGAGCCATTTCAAGCAAAATACTCGATTGAGTGGAATGAGAATTTAACAGCATCTGCAGATCTGATCTATTTTAATTCAACTTTTGGAGAGATCATGGATGAGAATCCGTTTAAACTTGAGAAGAGAGAGTACCCGGTTGATTATGGATTTCCTATTAGAAGGGAATACAATTTCAGATTCCAACTTCCTGAAGGATATGGGGTAGAAGAAGTCCCTGAGTCAGCATCTATTGCTATGAAGAATAATGTGGCCACTTTTGACTATAATATTTCAAAGGATAATCCGGGAGAACTTGTAGTCAAAGCTATTTTTAGTATAAATAAGACAAGATTTGTACAAACAGAATATTCTGAATTAAAGAAATTTTACAATTCAATGGTTAAAAAGTGTGCAGAACAAGTTGTACTAAAAAAATCTAGCGGACAATGAGAAAGCTGATTGTCCTCTTTTTATTCATTACAACTACCTGTCTGGCACAAGATATCGTAATTGGTAAAATTGGGGAGGAGTTCATAAAAGATGCTAATGTCGTAGTGCGCAAATCCATTAAGGAATTTAAGGTAATTAATTCGGGCAAAGCGATAGAGAAGAATCATTTGCAATTAACCATTCTGAATGAATATGGTAAGCGAGAAGCAGAACAATATATATTTTATAGCGATCTTGTTAAGATTAACAGTTATAGTGGAAAGATATATGACCGGTTTGGCAGTAGGGTAAAGAAACTAAAAGAGAAAGACATTGAGGATGTTAGCGCATCGGGTAGTAGCATGTATTCGGATGATAGATTAAAAATACTGGATTTCGCCTATCCTTCTTATCCTTATACGATTATGCTTGATTATGAAGTAGTTTATGATGGTTTAATGTTTTACCCCCGATGGTTTCCACAAGATAACAGGAGGACTTCTGTAGAGCATGCCAGGTTTATTGTCCAGATACCTGAAGAGCTTGATTTAAACTTTTATGAATCAAAGGTTAAAGGATCAAACTCAAGATCTGATGGATTGATAACATATAAATGGGAGGTGTCCAATCTTTATGCATTCGAAAGTGAACCTTACAGTCCTTCATCCAGAGATTTAGTTCCGCATGTATTTATTACTCCGAAGAATTTTGAAATGGAGGGGAAAGAAGGTTCTATGAATTCATGGAAGTCAATTGGAGAGTGGTCCTGGTTGCTTGGTAAAGGGAGAGATATTTTACCACAAGGGGCTAAACAGGAAATAGATAAGAAATTAGAAGGTGTTTCAGATAGGCGTGAGCAAGCAAAAGTAATTTATGATTATGTGCAAAATACAACTCGTTATGTAAGTGTTCAATTAGGGATTGGTGGATGGCAGCCCTTCGATGCAACCTATGTATATACAAATGGTTATGGTGATTGCAAGGCTCTGACCAATTATACTTCGGCATTAATGAAACATGCAGGGATTGAATCATTTTATACACTTGTCAAGGCTGGTAGAGGAGCTTCAGATATAGTAACGGATTTTCCAAATGCTTTTTTCAATCATGCAATTTTAGCTGTTCCATTTGAAGAAGATACAGTCTGGCTAGAATGCACAAGTCAGACAAATCCCTTTGGATATACCGGCACTTTTACATCTGACAGACATGTATTAATGACAACGGAAGAAGGAGGAAAACTTGTAAAAACCCCAATATATACTGAGAAAGAAAATCTACAAAAAAGGTTTGTTGAAGTGAAGTTGGACAAGTTTGGTAACGCTAAATTGTCTGTAGTTACTGAGTACTCTGGTATTCAATATGAAAACGCTGACAGGCAGCTTTATGAATCTCCAGATGAACAAAAAAAGTGGTTATTAAAAAGACTGGATTTGGGAAAAATTAATGTTAAATCATTCTCTTATAAACAAGAGAAAGGGATAGTACCAAGACTCACAGAAAGTCTGGAAATTGAGGCAATAGATTTTGCATCAATTACAGGTGATAGAATCTTTTTTGAAGCGAATCTTCTAAATCAATCTGCTTCGGTTCCTAAAAAAATAAGAGACCGTAAAACTGACATTTATGTAAACTCTGCTTATAATGATGTAGATTCAATACATTTTGTTCTTCCGGAAGGCTATCATGTAGAGCATTTGCCTGAAAACAAATCCATCAAAACTGATTTTGGTGAATATTCAACAAGCTATAATTTGTCTGATGATGGCCTCATTTATGTTAGAAAGAGAGTTAGATGGAAAGGTGTATACCAATCTGATCAATATGAAGAGTTCAGGAATGAAATGAAGGAAATATCAAGAGAAGACAAAACGAAAGTAGTTTTGGTAGGGTCGACCTGATCCTATTAGAACACTTTCTTAAACTTCTCTACAATCTCATCATTACACAGGCTCCCGAGGCTACCCTCATGTGTGTGGGCTAGTTCTTTTTCCGGTTGGTAGGTGCCATCTTCAACAGATTTACCCACTTGTTGGTAAGCTTCTCTGAATGACAGCCCCTGCTGTACCAGCTTATTTACGTTTTCAACACTATAAACATACTTGTACTTCACATCATCCATAATACCATCGGTTATGGTGATATGGTTAAGCATAAACGTGGTAATCTCAAGACAGTCTTTCAACATATCGATGGCCGGGAAAACAGATTCCTTTAACATCTGAAAATCACGGTGATAGCCATGTGGCAGGTTATTGGTGATCATGGTCAACTCTGTGGGAAGAGCCTGTATCTTATTGGATTTAGCACGTACCAGTTCAAACACATCCGGATTCTTTTTGTGTGGCATGATGCTCGAGCCGGTGGTCAGCTCCTTTGGGAATGATATAAAACCATGGTTTTCATTCATGTACAAGGTGACATCCATCGAGAATTTAGATAATGTTCCTGCCAGGGATGCCATGGCATAGCTCATGGTCTTTTCAGATTTACCACGACTCATCTGAGCTGCAATAGAGTTGTATTTCAAGGTTTCAAATCCAAGCAATTTTGTTGTTTCAGTTCTATCCAGGTTAAACGATGAACCGTATCCGGCTCCCGAACCCAATGGATTTTGGTCAACCACTTTTAAGGCAGCATTAAGTAGTACAATATCATCAATCAAAGATTCGGCATAGGCGCCAAACCATAATCCAAAAGATGAAGGCATGGCCACCTGCATATGGGTGTACCCAGGCAGAATGATATTTTTATGCTGATTGCTCAGTCTCATTAACTGATTAAAAAGCGCTTTTGTTAAGGCTTTGATTTGTCCGATTTCATCCTTGTAAAAAAGGTGAAGTGCCACTAAAACCTGGTCGTTACGTGACCGACCTGTATGAATTTTCTTGCCTGTATCGCCAAGCTTTTCGATTAAAAAATGCTCAATCTTAGAATGTACATCCTCAAAAGATTCTTCAATACTAAACTCATCTTTTTCGACTTGTTCCAGGAGTTCATCAAGCACCTTGTCTATTCCCTCCAGCTCCTCTTCCGATAGAATTCCAATCTTGCAGAGCATGGCAGCGTGTGCTTTGGATGCTTGTATATCAAACTTGGCAATTTGCATGTCGAGCTCACGGTCGTTGCCAACAGTGAATTTATCTACTGCATTGTCTATCGTATATCCTTTATCCCAGATTTTCATCATTTTAAAATTTGAGTTAACAAGTTTATATAGGTTTCTATACCCTTTTCTATTTGTTCAATATAAATATACTCATTCGCAGTATGCGAACGGGCAGAATCACCAGGGCCTAGCTTAATGGATGGGAAATCCATGTGCGCCTGATCCGATAATGTGGGTGAGCCATAGGTTTTCAATCCCAGCGACTTTCCTGCCTGAACCAACACATGGTTATCATCAACACCCGACGGATTAAGTCTTGTAGTTCTCGCTTTCACATCTGACTGTACGTTTTGTTTGATAATCTCCAATGTTTCTTCATTGGAGTAAACATCGGTAGTTCGTACGTCTACTACAAAGTTGCAGTGATCAGGCACCACATTGTGCTGTGTTCCTGCCTCAATCAGGGTGGTAGTCATTTTAATAGGGCCAAGTGAAATTGACAGTTTATCATACTTATAGGTATTAAACCACTCAATGTCTTTAATGGCATTAAATATTGCATTCTCACCTTCATCACGAGCAGCATGGCCGCTTTTTCCGTGAGCTACACAGTCGAGGACCATCAGGCCTTTTTCGGCCACGGCCATATCCAGGCTGGTTGGTTCACCTACAATAGCCATGTCTAATGGAGGCAGTTTATCCAGAATGCTTACAATACCTGTTTCTCCGGAGGTCTCTTCATCACCTGTGGCAGCCAATACAAGATTGTATTTCAGATCTTTCTGATTGTAGAAATGCATAAATGTTTCAATCAGGCTCACGAGTGGACCGCCAGCATCGTTACTGCCCAAACCAAACATCTTGCCATCTTCAATGCTCGGCTCATGGGGATCTCGTGTATAGCTTCTATTGGGCTTCACGGTATCGTGGTGCGAGTTGAGCAGGATGGTGGGTTTTTCAGCATCATATTCATGATTAACACACCAGATATTATTGAGATGGCGTTGCACCGAAATCCCATTGTTCACGAGATAATCTGCTATTATTGATGCCGTTACATCTTCCTCTTTAGAGATAGAAGGTGTTGCAATCAACTTTTTAAGCAAATCGATAGCATTGGTTAGTTGTTTGTTTTGGTTCACTATTTAACAAGTTTTGTATGTATATAATTTGTTTTAGCAATGTTGGCAAACGAGGTGATAATCACATCTTTCACCCCGTTATCAATGGCATCGAATCCATTGGTTAGTTTAGGGATCATGCCATGGGAGATCACCTTATCTGCTTTAAGTTTTTCAAATTCGTTATGAGTTATTGTCGGGATAACTGATGTTTTATCATCCGGATCGGTGAGTACACCATCCAGCTCGAATGTGATGATCAGTTTTACTTCGAATTCTGTAGACATAGCTGATGCCACGGTACTTGCAATGGTATCGGCATTGGTGTTGAGTAGCTGACCATTATTATCGTGAGTGATGGCAGAGAAAACAGGCGCCATCCCACTTTTGAGCAAGGTGGCTAACATGGTTGAATTTACTTCATCAATATCACCAACAAATCCATAATCAAGATCTTTAACAATCCGCTTATGGGCTTTAATGCTGTTGCCATCTGCACCACTTAATCCAATGGCATTGCAGTTATGTGATTGCAGAGCAGCCACAATCTTTTTGTTGATTAGCCCGGCATAGATCATGGTAACAATATCCAGCGAAGCTGCGTCTGTAACTCTTCTGCCTTCCACCATTTTGGGCTCGATCCCCAATTTCTTTCCAAACTCACTGGCCATTGTACCACCACCATGGATGAGAATTTTATGGCCTTTGATTTTGCTGAAGTCAGCCAGGATTGTAGCCAGCTGATCTTCGGAGTCGATTACTTTACCACCAATCTTTACTACGGTTAACTTTTCCATTTTAACATTTCTTTTAACACTGCTTGTGCAGAATACACACGATTAGCAGCTTGCTCTATTACTATCGAACTCTCTGAATCGATCACTTCATCTGCAACAATTACATTTCGTCTAACAGGTAAACAATGCATGAATTTACCAGCATTGGTCAGCGCCATCTTCTCAGAGGTAATCATCCAGCTGTTATCAGTATTAATCACTTTGCCATACTCATTTATTGATGACCAGTTTTTAACATAAACAAAATCAGCATTGGCAAGTGCCTCGTCCTGGTTGGTGGTCACTTTTGCATTGCCCACAAACTCTTTCTGGAGTTCATATCCTTTCGGATGGGTGATGGTAAGATTTACATCCATTTTATTCATCCACTGTGCAAATGAGTTAGGGACTGCTTGTGGCAATGCTCTTGGATGAGGCGCCCATGTAAGCACCACATTTGGTTTTTCAATAGTTTTAAATTCTTCGATGGTCATAGCATCGGCCAGCGATTGTAAAGGATGCAGAGTGGCGCTTTCTAAAGAAATAATCGGAACTGTGGCATATTGCACGAAATTTTTGAGCATCACTTCATCGTAGTCCTTTTTAAAATCCTGTAGTTGGGCGAAAGTTCTCACCCCAATGATGTCGCAATACTGGGATAATACAGCAGCAGCCTCTTTGATATGTTCGGCAGTACCGGCACTCATTATAGCGCCATCTTCAAATTCTATTTGCCAGCTGTCGTTGGAGACGTTGAGCACCATTACTTCCATGCCCAGGTTTTGCGCTGCTTTCTGGGTGCTCATACGTGTTCTTAAGCTCGCATTAAAAAATATAAGCCCAAGGGTTTTGTTCTGCCCCAACTGTTTATCAGCAAAAGGATTTGCCTTAATCGATATGGCTTCTTTAATTAGCGCCATGGGGTCGGGTACGTCATCGATAGATAAAAATTGTTTCATTTGTTTAAAATTTTTTACCATGAAAACCTACAAAAAATTTTTGCACTGCATGGAACCGTTCGTTCCTCACTCTCACAAGAAAAATTTATCCATTCTTGTGAGAGAAAATTAATGCCTAAATTTTTCATGTTCGTTTCATGTTTCTCTCTCATTTATATGCATAAAGAGCTGATTTCAATGCATTAATAAAAGAATCAGCTTCTTCTTTGGTTAAACTTAGCGGAGGCAACAGTCGCAATACATTCGGATTGCTGGCTACCCCTGTGAATATTTTATGGTCATTCAATAATGCAGTACGTATGGATTTGATTGGCTTTTGAAATTCCACACCAATCATCAGACCCTTTCCTCTTACTTCAACATTAGGAAGAGTTTTAAGTTTTTCAATCAGGTAGTTGCCCACTTCATTGGCGTTGTCAATCAGGTTTTCAGATTCCATCACCTCGAGAACTGCCAAAGAAGCAGCACAAGCCAGGTGGTTGCCTCCAAAAGTAGTACCGAGCAAACCAAAGCTTGCTTCGATCTCCGGACTGATAAGCACGCCTCCAACAGGGAAACCGTTGCCCATACCTTTAGCTATGGTGATTAAATCAGGTTTAACTTTGCTGTACTGGTGGGCAAAGAATTTACCACTTCTACCATAACCCGACTGAATCTCGTCCAAAATCAGCAAAGAGCCATACTTCTTACAGAGCTCGCCCAGTTTTTCAAGGAATGAAGCATCGGGTTCGTAAATACCGGCAATGCCCTGGATACCTTCAATGATTACTGCTGCAACATCCTGCTGAACAAGCAATTGCTCTATAGCATTAAGGTCTCCTATCTCAACAACTTCGGTCTTGTGCCCTTCATTAACGGGTGCTGTAATTTTTGAACTGTTTGTAATCGAAGCGGCCAGTGAAGTACGTCCGTGGAAACCATTTTTAAAAGAGATAATCTTCTTTCTTCCGTTATGGTAAGATGCCAGTTTCACGGCATTCTCCACTGCTTCCGCACCTGAGTTACACAGGAATAGGTTATAGTCATCATATCCTGAAAGCTCACCCAGTTTGGCAGCTAATTTTTGCTGAACAGGTATCTGTACGGAGTTTGAGTAGAACCCCAGATTGCTCACCTGTTCTGAAATTGCTTTAACATAAACAGGATGACTGTGCCCGATTGAGATTACGGCATGACCCCCATAGAGATCAAGATATTTGACACCCTTATCATCATAAAGGTATGAGCCTTCACCTTTAGCAGGAGTGATATCTAGCAATGGATATACATCAAACAGCTTCATTATTTTAGATCATTTATTTTATCAAAAGAAACTACCAGACCTTTTATTACAGCAGAGCTAAGGCCCATATGTTCCATCTCGTTAAGTCCGGCAATAGTGCATCCTTTAGGTGTGGTTACCTTATCGATTTCTGCTTCAGGGTGTGGAATACCGGAGGCAAGAAGTGAAGCAGCTCCCAGGCAAGTTTGTACAGCAATCTTCTGTGCTTCGGGTGCATCAAATCCTAATTCAATGCCGCCCTGCGTTGTAGCGCGAATCAATCGTAACCAGAAAGCGATACCGCTGGCACCTAAAACTGTGGCTGCTTGCATAAGATCGTCTTCGATCTTTATAGTTCTGCCCAGTGCTGAGAAAATGGTTTCAGTTTGTTCAATCAGCTCTCCATTAACTCGTGAACTTAAACAAGTCATAGACTCCTGAACAGCCATAGCAGTGTTAGGCATGGCACGAACGATAGAGGTGTTTTCACCAAACAACTCATGTAAGCGGGCCAGGTTGGCCCCTGTTACAGTGGAGATTACCAATTTACCAGCCAGATAACCATCCAATTCCCTGGCAAGGTCAGGCAGCTGACCCGGCTGAACACAGATAATCACAATGTCAGCTGGGTTAACAGCTGTGATATTTTCAGATTCAATTTGAACCCCCTGATCACCCAGGTATTCAATAGATCTGATATTGCGTTTGGTAACAATCAGTTTATTGTTATCGAGGAAATCGGCAACGAGCAGGCCATTGATGATGGCCCTCCCCAGGTTACCGGCCCCGATTAGCGTAAGTGTTTTTCCGTTTAGATTTTCCATGTTAAAAATTTGATGCTTTAAGTTTCAGCCCTGTTGTTTCTTCGAACCCGAACATCAGGTTCATATTATGAATGGCCTGCCCCGAGGCTCCTTTTACCAGGTTATCAATAACGCTGGTGATAAGAATTTTATCGCCATGCTTTTCGAGATGGATAAGACAATTATTGGTGTTCACCACTTGTTTGAGATGAATACTCTTGTCGCTGATAGTTACAAAAGGCGCATCGTTAAAGTACTCTTTGTATGCACTAATCCATTCGTCCAGACTTTTATCAGATTTGGTATAAATGCTTGCAAAGATGCCGCGGGTGAAATTACCCCGAACAGGGATAAAGTTAAGTTCACCCTTGTTGGTATCATCCAGTTCAGCAATAGTTTCTCCGATTTCACCCAGGTGCTGATGAGTAAAAGGTTTGTAAATCGAAACATTATTGTTTCTCCAACTAAAATGGGTGGTTTCGCTTAGCGACTGACCTGCCCCGGTAGAGCCAGTAATGGCATTGATATGCACATCGTTGGTTAGCCAGCCATTGGCAGCAGCAGGTAGCAATGCTTCTTGAATTGCAGTGGCAAAGCAGCCTGGATTAGCGATGTTATCAGCTTGCTTGATTTCTTCTTTTTTCGTTTCAGGAAGCCCGTAAACAAAGGTTCTGCCATTGAATTCCATATCCATATTAAGACGGAAATCATTACTTAGATCAATTATTTTAACCTTTTCAGTGAGTTCCTGCTCTTGCAGGAATTTCTTCGAATTACCGTGCCCCAGGCAGAGGAACAACACATCAATATCATCATTCAACTTATCTGTGAAGGTAAGTTCGGTTTCACCGACCAGGTCCTGGTGGATTTCATAAACATTTTTACCAGCACTTGAAGTGCTCAGCACCGAAGTTATTTCTACTTCAGAATGGTTGATCAATATCCGAAGCAACTCACCAGCCGTATAACCGGCACCACCTGCTATTCCTACTTTAATCATTGTTTACTTTGTTATATATTGTTGTTTGGTTACCCATAATCTTGGTGAAGCCTCTTACGTCATCACCACTCCAGCCTTTCATGATCTCACCATAATCACCGAAACCGGAGTTCATTAGGTCTTGCTTACTTTCAATACCATCGATTGAGAATCGGTAAGGAGCAAGGGTAACAATAACTTTACCTGTTACATTCTTTTGAGTATCATCAAGGAATCCTTCAATATCACGCATCACAGGATCCAGGTATTGTGCTTCGTGAAGCATCATGCCATACCAGTTTGCCAGCTGCTCTTTCCAGTATTGCTGCCATTTAGTAAGCGTGTGTTTCTCAAGCGTATGGTGCGCCTTGATGATAATAAGCGGAGCAGCAGCCTCGAAACCAACACGCCCTTTAATACCGATAATGGTATCGCCCACATGAACGTCACGACCAATAGCATACGCACTGGCAATTTTGTTCAATTCAATAATGGCATCAACAGGCTTTAACTCTTTGCCATTTATGCCTATCAGCTCACCCTTTTCAAATTGTAGTTCAACTTTTTCTGTTCCTGATTTCTCCAGCTGAGAAGGATAAGCCTCCTCCGGCAAAGGTTTGTTGGTGGTAAGGGTTTCAACACCACCTACACTGGTTCCCCAAAGCCCCTGGTTGATGGAATATTTTGCCTTTTCCCATGAGGTATTTACACCTTGCTTTTTCAGGTATTCAATTTCTTCTTCACGACTTAACTGCAAATCACGAATTGGCGTAATGATCTCCATTTCAGGTACGAGTGCCTGGAAAACCATATCGAATCGTACCTGGTCGTTACCGGCCCCGGTGCTGCCATGAGCAACGGCATCAGCCCCGATGGACTTCGCATAGTTGGCTGTAGCAATGGCCTGTGAAGTACGTTCGGCACTTACTGAAAGTGGATAAGTATTGTTTTTCAAAATATTACCAAATACCAGGTATTTAATGGTTGTCTGGTAATAGTTTTCCAGTTCATTGATTGTTTTGTGGCTTTTTACGCCCAGCTCATAGGCTCTTTTTTCAACTGCGTGAAGTTCTTCATCGGAAAAACCGCCAGTGTTTACCAGTACTGAATGGATTTCCTGGTCAAGCTCATTGTTGAGGTATTTTACGCAGTAGGAGGTATCTAATCCTCCGCTATATGCTAGTACTACTTTCTTTTTCATTGCTTTTTTATTTGCTGGTCGTAGCGTCACGCTACGACCAGGTAGTGGATTATTTCTTTAGTTTTCGTTGTTTAATAATTTTTCTGATTGACACGAATCGTTTAAAAATTTCCCATCGGGTTTCTTTTACTTCGGGAGTTGGTTTCCCATTATCCTTTGGGGTATAGAGCATGCCAGTGCAGAGACACATTTTATGATCGTTACGCAATAAAATGTCGTGGTTTTTACAGCCTTCACACCCTTTCCAGAATGCTTTATCATCGGTTAGTTCTGAAAAGGTTACCGGTTTGTAACCCAGATCGGAGTTAATTTTCATTACTGGCAGACTGGTTGTGATACCAAATAGTTTAGCTTTAGGGTATAGCTCTCTGGTAAGCTCGAATGCACGTTTTTTTATTTTTGCTGCCAGACCGCTACCACGGAAATCTTCATGTACTATTAAACCTGAGTTGGCAATATACTTTACATTGCTCCATGTTTCGATGTAGCAGAACCCTACAGGCTTACCTTCACTCAATGCCATTACAGCTTTGCCCTCGTTTATCTTTTTTGAAATATAATCTGCTGAACGTTTAGCGATTCCTGTGCCTCGTTTACCTGCTGCATCATTGATCATGTCAACAATTGACTGAGCATGGTGTGCATGATGTTCGTTACCTATGTAAATTCTAACATTCATTATGAATGTGATTTAATACCGTTGCCGGCTGATTAAAATGATTGAATAAATTATGCGAAGATGCCGGGCACATAGCCCAACCAAAATTGTATAGACCCCTTAGGGCCTCCTTGATGGGTAAGCAAACCTGTTCCTGGATTCTGCAGGGAATTGCGAACCAAGATGTAGATCAATATTGTTGCTTACTGTTTGCATGAGCATGCAAAGGTAAAGTAGAATTTATTAGATAACCAAATTGTCCAACAATGGATTAAGATAATATTTTATAATTATTGTTATGGAAGTTGATTAAGAATCTTTTTTAAAGATGCTGTTACGCTTTCATTTTTGGCCTTTTTTAACATCAATTCTGCTTTATTTCTTGTTTTTTCAAAATTTGCCTCCGGATATTTTTCAAACAATTTTGGAAAATATACATCAATACCTTCAGCAAAAGCACTTAACTCCTCATCATTTAATGATGTTTCTTTGTTGACTAAATCTAAATACTGGTTAAAATTACCCACAATGGCATTTTCATTTGATCGAATTGTTCTTTGAATATCAGCATTTTCAGGATCATCTGCACTTTTAATAATATTAGTATTACCTATCTCGAAATAATATAACTGTAAATCAAGTCCGAATTTCAGAATTTCAATCAGCTCCATTCCATATACGAACTTATCTTGCCGGTCAGTTAAGTAATATGCATCAACTAGGTCCCGATATTCTTTGAAAAACTCATCGGCAACTTCGCTTCTATGATTAATTCCAAGTTGATCGTCAGATAAAATGACAAGAAAATTTTGATGATCAACAAGTTTTTTAATTACGGGTGCTGTTTCAGGATTTCTGAATTCAGGAAACCGTTCACCATCAGGTGTTCCAAAATGAATTTTGCGAATGACATCATCGTATTCAGTTGGAGTCCAATATCTTTTTTCCATTGGAAACCTTGACTCAATGCTATTCCCACAACTTAAAATGAAACCTAAAAGAAAAAATAAACCTATATGATATTTCATTTGATTGATATTATACTTAAAAATTTATCTCAGTGTTTTTATATCCGTCTAAATATAGTAAAAGACTATCAATTTTGTTTTGCCAATGAATTTGATTACCAAGTAAATACCCATGATCCGTATCATAGTCATATTCTTTTTGCATCAAATTTTCTTGGTTGATTATCTTATTATAAGTTTTGAGTAAGCTCCTTTTATTTGGAGCACTGTCTAGTTCTTTTAATTCTTTTCTAAAATTTCTAGCCCACACCTCAGTAATATGAAAGTGATACAGCTCATGTGTTAACAAATCATCATTTTGTAGATCGTTTATATATACATATGACCTTGCTGGATGAAAAAGTGCTTTGATATCTACATAATCAGTCGATTTTTGGAAAGAAATATTCGTTGTTATAAAAGCAAATTCCTTTTCTCCTTGAAGCATTTGATTAGGAAGTTTAAGACCATTAAAATCTTCTAAACTAATTTGTTTGTATTCGGCATGTTCGACTGGCTTTGAATAGTTAAAGTAATTTACTTCAAATACAGTTAGGGTTAAAGTGAGGATTATCCCAGCAAGAAGTACTATTAAATTTATTCTTAAGAAGTATTTGTTGAAATTTATTTTAGGTCTTTTCACCAATGTCATCAACTTGAATAAGTCTGGGCCTAAGACTAATAAAAAAATAGAAATTACTATTAGATATAAACTATTTTCTGACATTGGCAATTAATCTAATTAAAGCTCCAGATATTAGATTCCAGAAAATAAAAAAGCCCCCTATAGTTAAATAAAATGGAGTTGACATTATTCCATAATCCAAACGTATGAATGAGTCAAAAAAGCTTTGAATAATAAGAATCAATAAGCTTTGCATTAATGAAAAAAATAAGAGAGTTCTTCCAGATAATTGAAACTTATAATACACAGACAAAAGAAAGGCATTAAGGAAACTGCAAACCAAACTACTACTGATAATAGCTAATAAAATGTATTTAGTGTAGTGAAGAGAGATATTTACAATGGAGAATGTTAGCAGGCTCCATCCAATCAATCCAATAGCTACAATCCTTATTTTCTTTTGTCTTAAACTCAATCTATTCAAAAATCTCATTTAACACACCAGCTAAACGCACACCCGCCAGCAATAATCTCTCTTCTACCTGCTTGATATGGTCGTAATCGTACCGGTAGTTGATATTGCCTTTTTCGCCAATATCATAGACTGAAGGGCGCAG
>JBDLIU010000047.1:0-21803 GCA_039714715.1 Bacteroidota bacterium | reverse complement strand
GAGAGTTATGTAAAAGCCAAAGTTATTTTTATCATGGTGCATAAAGATGCGATACCAAAAGAAATCAGAGGGAAGTTAGGTTTATAAATTGCTCTTAACAATAATTATTTCCCCTCTTTATAACCTGTAGCAGAGAGGGGATTTTTTGTTGATGTGCCTAAGGTCGAAACCAGGAAAGTCTAATTTTTCATAACTTTTGAACAACGGATATCTCTCAGACTGATTAACAAATCCTGGTTGCTGATGCCAAAAAATTAGAATAATTACTTATGATCAATTACATGCATCACTTATACACTGCCTGATAATATCCTCATATTATTAACATTTAAACGCCATTGGTCCCTAAAAAGCAATAAAGCATTAAAAAAGAAATAGTTATTATTGTTACACTGCTTATGTTATGGTTAAGTGAGGGCAAGTGTTTATTCGAGTTTATTTTAAAACTTGTTGAAAAAGGCATCAGTTAAATTATCACCCAATGAAAGCGCTCAAGAATCAACTTTATTTTTTCATCTTCCTTTTAATAAGCAATGTCGTTGTTGCCCAGGATAATATTAATACAGAATCGGCCCCTACAGACACTTTGCTTACCGAGCCATCTACCCTGGTGGTGTTTGAAGGCGACACACTGTTTGCCCTTACTGAAAGCCTGGGCCCTTTTTCTCCGGATGAGCGTGCCAGTGCCATTACCTTAAGGTTAGAAGAACTGGCAAGTACAACACTTGTAGTACATGAGGATTCATTTAATATTACTGACGAAGGTGGGACTAGTCTAATTAATTATAGCGACACGCCCCTAATGAGTATCATTGATAAAGATGTTGATAACACAGCTTTTACGAGGCAACAGCTAGCAATAGAATACAAAGAGATAATTAGTGCAACGTTTGTAAAAAATGTTCAAATCAAATCTGCTAAAAGCTGGGCAATCAAGATAGGCTTAACACTATTAACGCTTGCCGGATTAATTCTGATATTTTACCTGCTTGGAAAGCTCTTTAAATGGATCAATTCCAAAATAATAGAGTATGATAAAAAATTGAAGAGAAAAAGGAAGAGTATCCTGCGCTATATTATGCCCAGGGGGCCACAAAATGTTTTTATCCTGATTTCAAATATTGCTAAATACGTTATCATCCTGCTTATTCTTATCCTGTATTTACCGTTGATGTTCAGTTTTCTGCCATGGACGAAAGGGATTGTTAGCGAATTTTATAATTACATTACCGAACCGGTAAAATTTATTATCAGCGGATTTCTTGATTTCCTGCCTGACCTCTTCTTCATAATCATTATTTACCTGGCAGCAAGGTACCTTGTTAAGGTATTAACCTATATAGGAGAGGAATACGAAAAGGACAATATTAGAATAAGAGGCTTTCATAAAGACTGGGCCAAGCCAACATTAAACATTGTAAAGATTATCATATATGCTTTTGCGCTGATTTTCATGTTCCCCCATCTGCCGGGTTCGGATTCGCCAGCTTTTCAGGGGCTTTCTATCTTTTTTGGCATTTTGTTATCTCTGGGTTCTACTTCTGCAATTTCAAATATAGTGGCAGGACTGGTTATTACTTATATGCGGCCGTTTCAGATAGGCGACAGGGTAAGGGTTGATGGCACCATTGGAGATGTGGTAGAAAAATCTCTACTTGTTACTAAAATAAAAACCCTGAAAAACGAACATGTTACAATTCCCAATGTGGCGGTTATTAACACACATCTATTGAATTTCACGAAATACACGAAAAATCTGGGATTAATCCTGCACACCTCTGTAACCATTGGGTATGATGTGGCCATGGAAAAGGTGCATGAAATATTACTAGCCGCAGCAAAACAATCCAAACTGATCAAGGAAGAACCTCAACCTTTTGTGCTTCAGAAAAGTCTGGATGACTTTTATGTGAATTATGAGCTGAATGTTTATACAGATGATTCACACAAAATGCCTCAAATCTATTCCGAATTGCACAGCAACATACTGAAAGGATTTAATGAGGCCGGAATTGAAATTCTGTCACCTCACTATAATGCTATGAGAGATGGCAACGACATTGCTATTCCTGAGGATTACCGCAATCCGGTGGTAAAGGCAATTGATAAAATTTCAGGAAAGCCGGATAGTCCTCAGTCATAAAAATGAGCAGATCTCTTAACCCTTTGCAATAGCTGTTACCTCGATCTCCACTAAAAAATCAGGGTCAATCAGCTGGCTTACCTCAATCATGCTGGTGGCGGGCATAATGCCTCTGAAAACTTCACCATGTGCGCGACCTACTTCTTCCCAGTTTTTAATATCTGTTACGTAAATCCTGGTTCGAACCACATGATGCATTTCAGCACCTGCCTCATGCAGCACATCATTGATGATTTGTAGTATGCGTTTGGTTTGAGCATAGGGATCATCAATTCCTACAACTTCATTGTCCATTATGGCAACAGTACCGGATACTTCAACTGTTTTTCCAACGCGTACAGCCCGGCTGTAGCCCACCTTTTTTTCCCAGGGGGCGTTTGTGGTGATATTTTGTCGTTTCATAGCAATGGTGTTTAGTTAATCAATATAATATCTGGCTAAAATTAACGGCTTAATAAACTATTTTTGTCCACCTTAGCAAATACATACTCATATCTAGTATTAATTTAATGAAGGTTTCGGACTTTCTCAAGCTTTATAAGCAGGATAGTATAATTCAAACAATAGCGGAGGCCATTAAGCCTAATGAATCTGGGTACACCAAACTTAAGGGTTTAGTAGGCAGTCTGGATGCGGTTATCAGTGCAGCAGTTTATAGCATTAACCACCAGAACCACTTGTTTATTCTTCATGACAAGGAAGAAGCAGCTTATTTCTTCAATGATTTGCAGAGTTTACTGCCTGCCAAAGAGATACTATTTTTCCCTACTTCCTATAAAAGACCTTATGAGTTCGATGAGATAGAGAATGCCAATGTTTTGCAGCGTGCCGAAGTGCTGAATAACATTAACAACAAGTCCAGCTCAGGGGAATTGATAGTCACCTATCCCGAAGCACTTACCGAGAAAGTAATTAATAAAAAGGCATTACAGGAAAACACTTTGTCACTCAAGGTGGGTGAATTTGTTAGTATCGACACCATTACCGCTATGCTGGCAGATTTTGAGTTCGATAAAGTTGACTTTGTTTATGAAGCTGGTCAGTATGCCGTACGAGGCGGAATTGTTGACGTGTTTTCCTATGCGCATGAGTTGCCTTATCGTATTGAGTTCTTTGGTGATGAAATAGAAGCCATTCGCACTTTTGATCCTAATGCCCAGATATCGATTGATCCGGTGAAGCAGATTAACCTGATTCCCAATGTGCAGACGCACATGGTGGAGGAAAAGAGGGAATCGTTGCTGAAGTTTATGCCTAACAACACAAAAATTTGGATAAAAGATATTGACCTTACCCTCGACACTATTCAGAAGTTTTTTGAAAAGGCCACTCAAAATTTCGATCAAGTGCTGGAGGAATCGAATAAGACGCAGGTAGTATTTTCTCCTGAAGATCTGTTTGAAACGGCATCATCGTTTAAAGGTTCAATCGACCCTTATTGTAAAATTGAATTCGGGAATCGGTTTACTGCCACCGAGGGTAAAAGGTTTGAGATTGAATCATCTCCACAACCTTCATTTCACAAAAACTTTGAATTGCTGGCTTCGCAACTGGAAGATAATCGTACTAAAGGGTTGACCAATGTTATTGTAGCGGAGACGCCCAAACAACTGGATCGCCTGCATTCTATTTTTGAAGAGATTGATCCCGATGCTGACTTTAGAGGAATTCATGCCAGCTTAAGAGGTGGATATGTAGACCAAATTATTAAAGTTGCCTGCTATACAGATCACCAGATTTTTGAGCGATTCCATCGATTTAAACTGAAAGAAAAACACAGCCGGTCTAAATCCTTAACCTTAAAAGAGCTCAACACTTTACAAACAGGAGACTTTGTAACCCATATTGATCATGGCATTGGGCGATTTGCAGGGTTGGTAAAGATCAATCCTGGTAATGACGAAACACGATCGCAGGAAGCAGTAAGGTTGATTTATAAAGACAATGATATTCTTTATGTGAATATCCATGCTATCCATAAGATTTCGAAATATTCAGGTAAAGAAGGAGTAGCTCCTTCCATGAGTAAACTGGGGTCACCAGAGTGGGAGAATAAAAAGAAGAGGGCAAGGAAGAAAGTTGCTGACATTGCTCGTGATCTGATAAACCTCTATGCGAAGCGTAAGAATGCTCCTGGGTACACCTTCACTCAGGACAGCTTTATGCAGGCTGAGCTGGAGTCATCATTTATATTTGAAGATACTCCCGACCAGGCCAAGGCCACCAATGATGTGAAAGATGATATGGAGGTCAAACACCCCATGGACAGACTGGTTTGTGGTGATGTGGGATTTGGGAAAACAGAGGTGGCTATTCGAGCGGCATTCAAAGCAGTGAGTGACAGCAAACAGGTGGCAGTATTGGTACCCACTACTATTCTGGCCATGCAGCACTTTCGAACATTTACCGAACGACTGGCCAATTTTCCGGTTACTATTGAATATGTGAACCGTTTCAGGGGGACCAGGAATATCAATAAAACATTAAAAAATGTTAAGGAAGGTAAGACAGATATTCTTATTGGAACACATCGGATAGTAGGTAAAGATGTTGAGTTTAAAGACCTGGGATTGTTGGTGATTGATGAGGAACAGAAGTTTGGTGTGTCGGTGAAAGAAAAGCTTAAAAAACTGAAAGTAAATGTTGATACCCTCACCTTAACTGCCACCCCAATACCCAGAACCCTGCATTTCTCATTAATGGGAGCCCGGGATCTCAGTGTGATTGCCACACCACCACCTAACAGGCAACCCGTGGTTACGGAGTTGCACGTCTTCAATGAAACCATTGTGCGTGATGCCATTGCGTTTGAACTGCGTAGGGGCGGGCAAGTGTTCTTTGTGCATAACAGGATTAAAGATATTGTTGAAATTGCCAATATTGTGCTCAGGCTGGTACCCGATGCTCGTATTGGGGTAGCCCATGGCCAGATGGAAGGGAGCAAGCTTGAAAAAGCAATGATACGCTTTATCGAGGGGGCTTATGATGTGCTTGTGTCAACCAATATTATAGAATCGGGTCTTGACATACCGAATGCCAACACCATCATTATCAACCAGGCGCACATGTTTGGCTTGTCGGAATTGCATCAGATGCGTGGCAGGGTTGGCCGGTCTAATAAAAAGGCATTTTGTTACCTGCTTTCTCCACCTGTTATTGGTTTAAGCACCGATTCAAGAAAGAGATTGAGTACACTAGAAGAATTTTCAGATTTGGGGGATGGTTTTAAGGTGGCTATGCGTGATCTGGATATCCGAGGAGCCGGCAATCTGCTCGGTGCGGAACAAAGTGGATTTATCTCAGACCTTGGATTTGATATGTACCATAAGATTCTGGATGAAGCGGTGCAGGAGTTAAAAGAAACGGAATTCAAAGAACTGTTTACCAAAGAATTGAGCGAAACAGCCCAACTGTTGGTGCAGGATTGCGTGATTGAATCGGATCTTGAACTGATAATCCCAGAAGATTATGTGGAGAATATTACAGAGCGTTTGAGCCTGTACACCGAATTGGATAATACTAAAGATCAGGAACAGCTCGATAAATTCATCCATTCTACACGCGACCGGTTTGGGCCAATACCACAAGAGACAGAAGAACTTATTAGGTCTGTAGAACTCAGGTGGTTGGCAGAAAAGCTGGGATTTGAAAAGCTATCATTAAAAGGAGGATTCTTAAAGGGGTATTTTATTCCCCAGGAAAAAGAAGCCTACTATACAGGAGAGGTGTTCGGAAAAGTTCTAAAATACGTGCAAAAAAATGCATCTCGTTGTAAATTGCGTGAGTTGAAAGGCAAGTTAATCCTGACAATAAAAGAAATAGAATCAGTACAGGATGCTATTGATATATTGAGTGCGATATAAAAAAACCTGAAACTAATCGTAGGATATTCTACGACCGGTAAAGTATTTGAATTTAATTTTGAATAAAGAAAACTCCATATCATCGATCGAAGAGCTTCAAAAGCTTCTTGAGCAAGCCGAAAAGGACAAAGCAGCATTATTGAAAATAGTATCGCATGATTTGCGTTCACCCATGAATAAAATTTTCGCACTCATGGGGTTGTTCAAGATGGCTGGCGATATGACCGAGGAGCAACAGGTGTACCTTAATAAGATGGAGGTCTCCATCAGTGATGCACTTAATCGCCTAAGCAACCTCATGGATTTAAGAGCTATTGAAGGGCAAGGTATAGATACTCTTTACGAAACATTTGATCTGGGGAAATTGCTCAAAAAAATAGTTGACGACTATAGAATTCCGGCCAGACGAAAAGAAATAAACATATCACTTATTGAAGAACCGGTGAAATTTAATGCAGACAGGCAGTCTATCCAGAGAATTATGGACCAATTGCTGGCTAATGCTATTAAATTTTCGCCCACCAAAAGTGAGATAAGGGTAGAGTTGGATTACAGGGAAAACGATGTGTTAATCCATGTTATTGACGGAGGATATGGTATTAAAGAAGAAGAACAACAGGAATTATTTAAAAAATTCACTATTTTATCAACAAGGCCCACAGGAGGTGAATCGTCATCGGGATTAGGCTTGTTTATTGCACAGTGGATGGCCATGAACATTGGAGGAGAGATATCCTATAACAATGAAAATGGTTCGAGGTTTAGTTTGAGGTTGCCAAAGGTTGAGGTGGCGTAGAAATTTATCTACTCATCAAAATAAATATCGTCTTTACCCTCGATTACTGATTTTAGTGTGTTAATAACCTTTTCGTCTTTCACTACATAATCACGCACGCCTTTTCTGATGAACTCAAGCACCAGGTTGCCATCATCTATAGCGCTCATCATAATTACTTTTACATCAGGGTGCAGTGTGTTTTTTACTTCATCGTAAAGGTCAATACCAGACATGCCTGGCAGGTTATAGTCAATAATAAGTACGTCAGGATCAATAGATTTCATCGTAACAAGGCAGTCTTCTGCGGTAATAAAAGAATAGATCTGGTAATCCTTACGCAAACTCTTCTTGATGAACTCGGCATATGCCTCGTCATCTTCAATTAAAAATACTTTGAGCTTCATCGCCACGATTTGTGATTCACCCTAAAATTAGTAAAGCTTAACAAAACAACAAGCCTTGTCATCTTTTAATTGTTAAACTTTTTCTAAAGCCTGTCCTATATCCCAGATTAGGTCCTGTGCATTTTCAACACCAACAGACAATCTTACCAGGCTATCAGTAATTCCAATAGCAGCTTTATCATCAGGATCAACATCTGCGTGGGTCATCGTATTGGGGTGTTGTGCCAGCGACTCAGTACTACCAAGGCTAACGGCCAGCTTTATCAGCTTTACATTATTTAGAAAACTGAAAGCCTCTTTTTCGCTTTTACCGACCTCAAAGGCAAGCATGGCTCCCGGTGAGCTGTACTGTTTCTTATAGATTGCGTATTGAGGGTGATTCTCATCAATTAATCCCAGATAGTTTACTTTGCTGATCTTTTCATGATTTTGGAGAAAGTCGGCAACCTGCACAGCATTGGCGGCTTGCGTTTCCATACGTGCTTTGAGTGTCTCCAGGCTTCGCATCAATAACCAGCCAGTCCATGGGCCGGCCATATTGCCAAAGAAAGTACGTAGGGTTTTCACTCTGCCAATAAGTTCTTTCGATCCCAAACAAGCACCTGCGATAACATCACTATGCCCGCCAATATATTTTGTGGCAGAATAGATAACAAAATCTGCTCCATGATCCAGCGGATGTGACCATAGCGGACCCATGTAGGTGTTGTCAACGGCTACATAAACCGGCTTGTCTTCAACGGCAATTTCATCTGCAATCTCTCGCAGTACATTTATATCTACCAAAGCATTTGTAGGATTGGCAGGCGTTTCGGCATAGATTACCCCAACCTTACCCATAGCATCCTGTTCTTTCACCTTGGCCATAATTTCTGCCTTATTGGCACCTGCACTAAACCCTATCGGAGTGATTTTAAACCTTGGTAAAACATGATTTATAAAATGGTCCGTGCCTCCATAAACCGGTGCACTATAAATCACATAATCGCCCGGACTCAGGAATTCAAGCAATAAAGTAGATATTGCAGACATCCCACTCTCAAACACTGCGCAATCTTCTGCTTTATCCCAAAGGGTGAGCCTGTCTTCGAGTATTTCAAGATCCGGATTGTTTAGACGGCTGTAAATAAGCCCCAACTCTTCATTAGGTTTCTTTTCACGCAAGCCATAGGCTACCTCAAAGAAAGCTTTACCTTCCTCAGCTGACTTAAAAGTAAATGTACTGGTCTGAAAAATAGGGCATTTGATGGCCCCTTCTGAAAGCTCTGACTTATAGCCATAAGACATCATCAAACTTTCAGGATGCAGGTGAGAGGGGTAATCGCTCATGATTATTTTTTAAAAAGGTAATTCGTTTTCGTCATCATTATTGTTCAGCCATTCCGGCTCTTCGGTGGCAGGGCTAGCACTACTACCGGCTGGTGCCTCCTCCGACTTTTTCTCCAATCGCCAGGCTTGTAGCGAATTGAAATATTTGACCACGCCCTGGGGATCAGTCCATTTTCTTCCTTTCAGGTTAAAGCTTATCGTTATTTCATCCCCTACCTTATACTTATCGAGCAAATCACACTTCTCCTGGATGAGTTCAAACTTCACAAATTCCGGGTATTGGGGATTTTCGCTGTATTCAACCACAAACTCCCTTTTTTTAAAGGTTTCACTAACTTTAGCGGTATCAAAAATTTCTAAAATCTTGGCATTTATTTCCATGCTTACTATTTTGTTTATGTTATGCCAAAGTTACTAAAATCAATTGGGATGACAGCCTGATTTGAGGAAGTCAAATTGTATTATTGTATAAAACAAGAGCTGGCCACTTTCGTAAATATGGGTAGATGAAACAGAAAAAATATCAGGATAAGTTACATGCTTCATTTAACATTATCAGGACAGGCAAAAATTACCGCCTGGTGAATTATGGTGAAGAATATAAATTCGAGGTTTTAGAAATCATGAATGACGAAGATTGTGTGATAAGGTCGCTGGATACACTGGAAACATACCAGCTTAGTGACCTTACAAAGTTTGGAAAGGGAGATGATTTCGATTTTGAGGAGATATAAACATTTCGATAAAACAAACAGATGAAGTGGTTATTGATCTTTTTAGTGTTGATTGCCCTGCTGCAGGTTGTACTATTCTTTTACACAAGAAAGATTAAAAAGGAACTGAAAAACAATGTTATTGAAAAATATAATCTTCATACACCAAAAGACGCATGGGAAGCGTTAGCAAACCCAGACATATCTGAAGCAGATAAAATAGAAATCAGGAAGTTATATGAAGCTAAAGAGTAGTTTGATATTATTGGTAGTTATCGGTATCACATCTTGTTCACCCAGGGTTGTGGGTATTTATAATGAAGGTGTGGGTAGAAATGCCAAATCTTTTATGGTTGTACTGCCTGAGGAGGAGAAAGAACTTTCTGAGGAACAGGTACGCCTTGACAAAAAAATACAACAAATAATTGAAAATTCTTTAACTAATAAAGGGCTTAAGAATTCGTTGTTACCTGAACTGTATGTCTCTTATATAATCAGTGTACACACTGCATCTGACACACAAGGATATGATTATACTAATTACAATCGCTATAACTACTATAATTATTATAACAACCCATATACTTTTAGAACAACTTCCCATACACACAAAGAGGGTGTTTTTATTATCGATATAAGAAATGAAGACAACAAGTTGGTATGGCAGGGAAGTAGAGAATTCAGGCTGAGAAGCAAAGAGGGCATCCCCGATGTTTTACCTGAAATATGTAGCGAGGTAATTGTTGAGTTTGATCCAAAGCATTAATTGATAATTGACAAGAGATGTTAGACAAGAGACGCTAGATTAAGATCAATTAATTGCTATACATATCCTGTCATTTCTTTCTTAAAGTATTAATCAATTCTTCCTCTTCATTATTAACGGCAATAAAATTTGGGCCGATAAAATCTTCATATTTAAATTCATAATCCCTGAATTCAACAATTTTGGGGAATATCTTACCTATTGAATACCCGTAGTCGTTTAACAGGGTATAGAAATCCAGGAGCAATTTTTTTGACGTAATATTTATATAGCCATATTCAAATTGTATTGCTTTTATGTTCTTGCCTTTCAAGAGGTTCTCAAAACCAATAATTGCATCATATTCTGCACCTTCCAAATCCAGTTTTACAAAATCAATTTCAGTAATATCATTTTCATTTACGAAATCGTCTCCTCTAATTAATTCTATAGTCTGAGTGTCGGTTGTTTGATAAGGAACGCCCTTGATGTCATAGATTGATGAGTGCGTGTGTGATTTAAAAATGTTAATCTCTTTCGTACAATTCTCTGAAAATAGTCCTTTGTTAACAGGTATAATGTTTTTAAACTCATTAACATTATTTTTCAATTTGTCGTAAGTGCTAACCACAGGTTCAAACGCATAAATAGTGGCTTGCGGAGCATATTGATTTAGGGTTAGGCTGTAGTTGCCGATGTTAGCGCCACCGTCAATTATTACTGAGGGATTGAGTTTTGATATTTTTTGAATTACAGGTATTTCGCCATTGCTGTTTATGTCATGATTCCTGTTTTCATAAAATCTGTTCAAAGACCTGCCAAATCCGGCCAGGTTTTTGGAAACAACATTATGTGAGTTTCTTTTGAAAAATCTTTTTAGTTTTTTCATGGTTGTTTTAATACTGAACAACTATTGTTGGTATAAGTATAATTTGTCGCTAAGGTAATTATTATTTATTACTGCGAATAATGCTGAATGTGGTCAACAGTCTTGTGCAAACGCAGTGGCGGGGCTTCCAACCACGATGTGTCCAAAGACCTGCATAAAGTTAGTGAAAAATATAGTTGTCAGAATACGATTGAGCTGCCATTGAGATTTGCACATTGTTGCCACCAGTGCTTCATCAGAGTTATTTAATTAGTTGTTCAATTTCAGTTAAGTATGAATTAACACTAACAATTTCACCATTTGGATTCACAAGTATATAATAAGGGAAATTTAGTATTTGAAACTGGCTGATTAAGGACTTGTTTGCAAATCCATGAATCCAATCCAATTTATTCTTATTAACATAACTTATGGCTCTATCACGATTATCTTGATATGCCAGTCCCAAAATTTCTAATTTATTTGAATACTTATCCTTGATCTTTTTAAGGTCTTGAGATTGAGTCAAACATGGCTTACACCAGGTTCCCCAAAAATCTATGAGAACAAATTTGTTCAAAGCTCCTGTTTTTTCCCATGTTGTTTTCTCATTGTTAAACAAAGTGAATTCAAAGTCAGGCATTGACATTCCTTTCTTTAATAATATTTGTTTGCTGGTAAAACTGTGTTCATTTAATAATTCAAGGATTATAAAATTCCCAAGGGAGTCAATATCAACCAACCCCATGTCTTGACCATGAAATGTAATAACAGAATCCTTGCCAATATTATATCGGTATACCTGGTTTCGATCATTGATTTTTCCCCCAACTGAGTCTGCAATAAGAATCTGATCATCTATATCATTAAACCGACCATTATTGTTGAAGTCCTTAAGACCTATATAGTTAGAGTCAACGGAGAGCTTGTAGTTGTAGCGTGTTTCTGTTAACCAGAAGCGAGCAGATAGAAATTCATTATTAATTGCAAAAGGGATTTTATGGTTTGCATAGGATTGTGTTCGAGCTTTGTGTTCTTCATCTTTAAATAGTATGTGATCAAGTCCAACTTTTACTTTAGTGTCAGTGAAGTGATTATGTTTTAGCTCTAATATAATGTTCGAGTTCTCCGGAAAATCGTAAACTTTTTCATTGTTGAAATCAAGATCAAAATTCTCGTCTATATAGAATTTGGGAGTTTCACTATCATAATTGTCAATATAGAATATTGTTTGAGATGGAATGTTATTCCAACCATGTTCTGCAAATTGTAGAAAACCAAATGCAGAGTTTGATAAATTAGATTCTTTTGGGGGCTTAATCAAGTAGGATTGCTCATTATAATATACTGTGTCGGACCTGTACTTAAATGTGAAAATGATAAATTTTGCAGGAGGATCCATAAGATGAGTCAGTTCATTCTCCAACAAAATCGTCATAGGTGATTGACCATACAAAATAGAGCTGTAATAAATGAAAAAAAACAATAAACTAAATCGTGACTTCATTATAATTTATGTTTTAAAAAGCATTGTTGCCAACGGTTTCGTATATGGTTTGTGGCGACTTTTCAAAGCTAAGATTTTTCGGCTTTCAGAAATTCACATTTAATGTTATAATGCTCGTATTTAGCTACTTACCAGCCATAATATATACATTGTTAGGCAAAGTATTTAATTCCTTTTTAATATTTTTTTATTAAATATAAATCCTATAATTAGCAGCACTATTCCAACAATTGCCATGACAGTAGGCGGTTTTCCTGGAGAATTAAATCGAACTATCATTATTGCATAAATAGATGCCAAACTAACTATTAGACCAGTTGCTAATATCAACCATGGAATCCAGGATATTTTGGTCGAAGTAAATTTTTTCTGAAGCACTACTACCACTATCGAAGTTGCAATAAATCCTCCAGAAACAGCCCTCATGAGTGCCAGTATTAAAAATTGTGTGCTACTTTCCACTTCGTTCCAATCTAGAGAGAGTGCTTCGCTATGATAGGACATAAAACTATTCTTAAAAAGATAGATCATCCCAAAAGTTAAAAGCAATAGAGCTGCTAGATAATTCGCTGTACTTCCAATTTTTTCATTCATGACTGTCGTTTTTTATATTTTGCCAACGTTTAATGCTAAACGACTGTGGCGGCCTTTCCAACCACAAATCTGTCAGTAGTGCATAAAGTTATGCCATAAAACTGAACTGTCAGAATACAGGTAAGCCGCCATAGTGTTTTTAGGTATTGTTATAGCCCGTTAATTCTTGTTTTTCCCTTGTTTATCATGAGTCAAAAACCAATCATATAATTCTTGTTTTGGATACTCAAACCAATGAATCCCATGCCCTCCATCAGGTACAGCTGTGAATTTTAAATTCTTATTTTTCCCTTCTAATCTATTAATCATCCATTCAGTATCCTCAAATTCTACTACTCTATCTAATTTTCCATGATAAGCCCAAATAGGAATATTAATTAATTTATCAGTATTTTTCATAATGTAATCAATATGTCGTGTAAATCCACTCATCGGAGCAATAGCAGCAAATTTTTCTGGATATTTTATCGCTAAAAACCATGTTCCAGAAGCTCCCAAACTTAATCCGGTTAAGTAAATTCTATTTGTATCCACTCTATATTTTGTTGTTATTTCTTCATAAAAATTTTCAAACCAATTGTCAGTAGACCATCGTTGGTTAATAGGGCATTGTGGTGCAACAATGACAAAGGGAAATTCTCGCCCTCTCCAAATTTGATCAGGTATACCATATGTATAAAGTTTAATTGTATCTGCTCCTCTACTCGATCCTCCGTGTAGATAAATTATCAATGGCCATTTTTTCAATGGATCATCATTATATTCTTTAGGGGTATATGATATGTAATGGTAACTTGTATCTTTTGGATTCTGATTCAGACCCTTCTCAAACACTAATTCATTTTGTAATGATCCATCTTCGTTCCACCAGGTACATTGCCCATGTTTTTGTCCATTTGAATAATTTTGGATTGACTCTCTTTGACCATTTGAATACCAGTATTCATGAAGCCCATGTCGTAATCCATTCGAATAATTAGCAATTCTCTCAAGTTGCCCATTTTTGTACCATTTTTTAAATTCTCCTTCTTTGGTGTTAGACTTATAATTGCACCAAAGGCTACTTTCTTTGATAGTCTTATCAAAAGAACTGTAAGTTCCTTCCATCTGAATAGAATCATTTGGATAGTAATCCCGAACATGATATAAACTATCATTCTTATCAAATTGAATAATTCGCTTGTAGATTATCGTGTCCTTATAGGAGATTGGGTAATGCAAATAAAACGTATCTATCTGCTGCGCTTTTAATTCACAGAATATTAAGACAAAAATAATTAATGTAACTAATGTCCTCATTTATTATGGGCTATAACTACCGAATAACCGGACAAAAGTTCCCATTATTTCCTATATAAATATCATCAATTTACAACATATGCGTTGCATCCACCATTTTGTTATCTTCTTCCGAAGTCATTAAGGCATAGTTAAATCCTTTTTGTATAGCGTATCCTCCCACTTTACCATCTTTCCTAATGGCAATAAAACCAGCTTGCAGGTTTTTGTAATTAGGCTCTTTCCTTGTTATTCGTTTAACCACTTCTTTGCAAGCTTCTTCGGGTTCGTAACCCTGGCGCATCAACTCAACAACCGAATGGCTTCCGGCAACCTTAACAATAGCCTCGCCCATACCGGTTGCCGTTGCTCCACCAATCTCATTATCCACAAAAAGACCGGCACCAATAATGGGCGAATCTCCAACGCGGCCATGCATCTTATAAGCGAGCCCACTTGTAGTGCAGGCGCCTGCTATATCGCCATTGGCATCTTGTGCCAGCAAACCAATGGTATCGTGGTTTTCTATATTAATTATCGGTTTATACTCTGCTTTAACAAGCCATTTTTCCCAGGCTTCCCTTGCTTTTTCGGTAAGCAGATCTTTCTTTTCAAATCCATTTTCCAGGGCAAACTGCAAAGCACCATTGCCTACCAGCATTACATGTGGGGTGTCATTCATCACCATGCGGGCCACACTAATCGGATTTTCGATAAATTCTAAACCAGCAACAGAGCCACAATTACCACTGGGGTCCATAATGCAGGCATCCAGTGTAACATGACCATCACGATCCGGTAACCCGCCATAGCCGATCGTCATAATGTTGGGATCAGATTCAGGTACTTTCACGCCAGCTTCGATAGCTTCAACCACGGTGCCACCATTTTTCATTTTTCCCCATGCAGCTGCATTGGCTGCAATGCCATGATTCCAGGTTGAAATAATAACAGGCTTGCCTGTTGGTTTAAATTTAGTTTCGGTGGATGAACAGGCAGCTAATGGAGAGGCTCCAAGAAGCGTGGCAAGAAAAGCTGATTTTTTAAGAAATGATCTTCTGTTTGACATATGACTAAGGTTTTTAAAATAATGATACTATCAATGACAATTTTGGGTTAAATTTATAACAATGAACCGATTGTTACTTCCAGTTCTGGTAATAATTATTGGTTGTTCTCCTCCAACCATCACTTCCAACTGTGATAATTCAATAGATTTTAAAAAGTATACCACTTTCTGTGTGGTTGATGTTCAGGAAGATGAGAATCCTGTTTACCCTGAATATGATAATTATGATAACCGGGTGCTGATTGAGCAGGCAATTATCAGTGAGTTGACAAACATGGGCTATAAGAAATTAGATAGAACATCCGATTTGATAGTTGATTTTGATATTGTGATTACAGAAAAGGTAGATCCTCGTGTAGATTCAGCAGTTATTTATAAGCCGTGGGTCGATACAAAAATTGATTCTTTTAATTATACCGAGGGACTGCTTGTAATACGCATAGTTGACAGAAAAGAAAAAAGATTGGTTTGGCAGGGGTCGATGTCGGGTATCTTGAACAGGAAACCACAACAGTTTGATAACAGAATCAAAACTTACATTACTAAATTGTTCGACACCTTATCGTGCCGCATGTAATAGTTCTTATCTTTGCAGAAAATTAATTAGACATGAGAAAAAATATAGTTGCAGGAAACTGGAAAATGAATAAAACCCTGGAAGAGGGAAAAGTGCTGGCATCAGAAGTGGTTAATATGGTGGCTGATGAGGTAAATGATGATGTAACCGTAATACTTGGTACACCTTTTATTCATCTCTCTTCAGTGGCACCACTGGTTAAGGATTCAGAAAAGGTGTTTGTTTCAGCGCAAAACTGTAGTGAACACGAAAAAGGAGCTTATACAGGAGAAACATCAGTGAGCATGATTAATTCTGTAGGGGCTTCGCACGTAATTATAGGACATAGCGAAAGAAGAGAATATTTCAATGAGACTAACGCTCAGCTTGCTAAAAAGGTAGACCTTGCTTTAGCGGAAGGATTAACACCAATCTTCTGTTGTGGTGAGCCACTTGAGGTTCGGGAAGCAGAATCACATTTCGATTATGTATGCAACCAGCTGACTGAAAGTTTGTTTCACCTAACACAGGAACAATTTTCTAAATTGGTAGTTGCTTACGAACCAATTTGGGCTATCGGAACAGGCAAAACTGCTTCGGCACAACAAGCACAGGATATGCATGCAGAAATACGATCGCACCTTGCTTCACAATATGGCAAAGAAATTGCTGATAATATTTCAATATTGTATGGTGGAAGTTGCAACCCGGGCAATGCTAAAGAACTATTCGGCAATCCTGATGTAGATGGAGGCCTTATTGGAGGAGCATCGCTCAAGTCGCGCGACTTCGTTGATATTGCTAAATCATTTTAATGAAAACAGTTTTATTGTTATTGGTAATTGCATTTGGAGGGAATAACACCCAGCAAATGCAATATTGCCAATTGCAAGGGTCAGTTTATATCGCAGAAGATAGAGCGCAGGCTGATTTCATAGTCTATGAAGAAGATTCTGAGGCCTTTGCTGATTTCCTGGTATTCGAAGAAGAAAACAGGCTTTATGCAGATGAAGAAGGTGTATGGTTCTTCGTAGAGAACCGTGGCATTGCCGACTTCAGTGTGTACTTTACAAAATCAAAAGGCGAAGCAGACTTCATTATTGCCTATACCGATTCTCCTACTTTTGCGGGCTGCGATTAATTACCAGGATGAACCCCAATCAACAATTAATTGTTAGTTGTAATTCTGAATACAGAGAAATTCTGATGGCAGAACTGGCCATGTCTGGGTGTGACAGTTTCCAGGAAACTAAAGATGGCTTTATCGCTCATTCCGATCCTGGCATTGAAGACGATTTGATTGAGGAGGTTTTTGAGCGCTACCGTAACCAGGCAGAAATAAGTTTTGAAATTATAGACATTATAAAACAAAATTGGAATCAGAAGTGGGAGAAATCCTACGAACCAATTGTTGTTGGAGACAAGTGCATTGTAAGAGCATCATTCCATGAGCCACAACCTGGATATCAAATAGAAATAATCATTAATCCGAAGATGTCATTCGGTACGGGCCACCATGAAACAACCTCCCTTATAATGGCCTCACAGTTTAACATTGACCACAATAATAAGAAAGTGCTCGATGCTGGTTGCGGAACCGGCATTTTGAGCATTCTTGCAGGGAAATTAGGAGCTTCTGAAATAACAGCTTACGATAATGATGAGTGGGTTAAAGAGAATATTCAGGAAAATTTGAAAATTAATGACATATATGCGCGCGTTCTAATCGGAACAGCTCAGAACCTTAAATTTGACCAAAAATTCGATATAATTCTGGCTAATATCAACAAGAATATACTACTGGTCGACATACCTTATTATGCTGCTGTATTACAAACAGGCGGACAATTACTTATGAGCGGTTTTTATAAAAGCGACATTGAAGATACTACTAACCTGGCAGAGGAGAATGGTTTAAATTTTATTGAATCAAACCTGAAAAATGACTGGGCGATGGTGAGGTTAGAAAAGAATTAACCATCAATTATTAAATGTTTTCTTCATTTCTATCGTTTTAGAACTTAGTTACAACGTTTAAAGTTCTTATTTTTACTTGTCAGGAATGTGAAAAAAGCTGATTGAACAGGTATAACAACAATATTTTTGTAATGAGGCGTATGCTGGTTGGTATATTGCTATTGCTTGCTAATGCAACGGTTGTGTTAGCACAGGGAATAGATTTTGCCTATAGTCATGAAGAGTTTCCTCTTAGCGTAAAGGAAAGGTTAAGTACTTATAACAATCCATTGTCAATTTCCATTGGTGAATCTTTCAGTCTTGCGTGGTCGGGATTTGGGCCGGATGTAAGGAATAAAATAATAAATCAAACAAAAGGACTGATTGCTGCAGGTCATAAGCTTCAACCCAACCTCGAAGATTATTTTGCTTCCATTGCATATGCCGTTAACGAAGAAAAGCTTTCTGATCCCGAATTGGTTGATTATCTCAACATGACCAACAAGGTTATTGAAGATTATTCTCTTAGTGACGAGCAGGCTTATTTTGCTCGCATGAAGTCATTCTTTGAGCATCGCGCACTATACCATACAGATTACCTGAATTATAAGATATTGAACGATAGTTACCGATTTGTTTATGTTGAGTTTGAAGAAGTAGCTGAAGAAGAGGTGACAGAGGATGAATTTTCTGATGAGGAATATGCAGAAGATGAATGGGAGGAAGAAGACTGGGAGGAAGAAACATGGGAAGAGGAGGAATGGACTGAAGAGGAATACGAAGAAGAACCTGATGAAGATGCAGCGTTATCCTCATTCCTGGAAGAAGAGGTGGAAACACGCCAATTAACTGGCCCTACAATTTTGTTTGATCAACTTGAGTTAAAACTTGATGTAGGCTATGACAGCATCAGCATTACTAATACCAAAGGATCTTTTCTTATAGTCGATAATGTTTATGTAGGAGAACACGGTAAGCTTAACTGGAGTACTGCCGGATTTGAAAAAGATGAAGCAGTTGCAGAGTTCGAAGGATTTGAACTGGATGTTACAAGTAATGAATTTCATATCCGTGGAGCGAAATTAAAGTTCAGGGAGGTTTTTGACGAGCCGATTAGTGGTGAGGTTTGGTTTAAGCCAGAAAAAACCAGCAATACCAGTGCAATGCATTATCCTAAGTTTGCCTCTCTTGATAGCAACATTAAGGTAGAAGGATTACTTGGAAAGTATACATATTACAAAGGTGGATTTGGGCTCGAAGGCCAAAAGATTTCGAGTGAAGCAAAATACAGTGGCAAATCAACATTCAATGTAGAAAGCCATGGCAAACCAAAGTTCAAATTCACATCAAAACAAATGGATTTTAAGGATTCTGTTGTAACGGCAGAAAGTGCCAGGTTGGTGATCTACAGTAAATATGATTCTATCTATCATCCGGGTGTTAAGGTTCGATTTGATGGTAAAACAAATAACCTGTTGTTACAAAAAGAATCAGGTGGTTTTAGAAACACACCCTATGTTTCAACGGCCAATGAAATGAATTTTACAGCGGATATCCTTAGTTGGAATATTGAACAGGATAGCCTTTATTTCTCAATATTACTGGCCAGGAATGAAGTGCCTATTATCTTTCAATCAAATGAATATTACGACCAAAATACATTCAGAGATCTTAGGGGGCTATATGATTTTAATCCTCTAAAGCTTGTTCTGCATTATGCAAAAGTGAAAGGCGAAGATCAGTTTTATCTTGGCGTACTGGCAGAAGAACGAAATATAAATATCAATAACCTGCGGGGTGCGATAATGAATCTTTATCAGAAAGGTTATGTAGAGTATGATAACACCACGGGGACAATAAAAATAACAGAAAAGGGCAGGCATAAAGGAGATGCACAGAAAGGAGATGCTGATTTTGATAGTATTTTATTATTGTCATTGGTATCAAGCGGCTCTAATGCTGTTTATGATGTTAACACGCAGGAAATACATATCAATGGTGTTGAAAAATTCTACCTGTCAAAAGAATTGGATGTATCAGTTGAAGCAGACAGCAGCAAAATCACCATTCTTAAAAACCGTGATATTATGTTTAATGGTCGGTTGGCTGCAGGGAATTTCGATTATGTGGGTGAAGATTTTATTTTCCGGTACGACAGCTTTTTGGTTGCGATGGATCAGATTGATGCCATTGAGCTATACATTGTAGAAGAAACCAGGAATGGCCCAAGAAGGAAAAAGATAAATAACTCATTGTCAGGAATGCCTGATAAAGGTGTAAGGCTTTGGGACGAAGAGCCCGAAGTGGACTCAACAGCATTCGATCAAACCGAGCCGGAAACTGACCAGGCAATTACTACTGCTATATCCGGCACATCGGGAGTACTTTATATTAACAAGCCAAACAATAAATCAGGCAGAAAGCTGATTCCTAATTTCCCCAGGTTCCAGGGAGGAGGCACAGGATCTGTTGTGTATTTCGATAAACCTGATATCCTGAATGGGGTGTACGATAAATCAATGTATTTCACACTGCCGCCTTTTGATCTGGATAGTTTAAGTGATAGCGATCCGTCTGCCATTAAATTTTCAGGTACTTTCTTCTCAGATGACTGGTTTCCTGAGTTTTCTGAAAGTCTCCATATTATGCCCGACTATTCTTTAGGATTCGATCATGCCATCCCTCCTGAAGGGTACCAGCTATTTGCCGGTAACGGCCGATTTTTTAACAGGCTAACACTGGATAAAAACGGACTGGTTGGGCATGGATCACTCGAATTTCTAACTTCTACCATGACATCCGATAACTTTATCTTCTACCCAGATTCGGTTTCTGCAATGGGTGTGGCTTTCAATATGGCAAAAGAGGAATTCGGAGATATTGCCTATCCTGGAATCATAGCAGAAAGTTTCCATATGCGATGGCTGCCAATGAAGGATAGCATGTATATTTCTAACAAGGGCAGTGCTTTTAATATGTATGAAGGCAATGCAAGTCTTGACGGAGCTGTAATTGTTACCAATAAAGGAGTAAATGGACGAGGTCTGTTAAGCACTTATAATTCTCAAACAATTTCTAGAAATTACACTTTTAATGCTGATGACTATAATGCTCGCCATGCAGAGTTTAAAATTAATTCAGATATTCCGGAAAAGCCGGCATTTTACGGAGATGACGTGAAGGTAGCCTTCAACATGGAAACCAAACAGGTAGACATAAGCCCTGAGGTTGAAGGTGTAGCTGCTATTGAATTCCCCTATGCTCAATTCAGAACATCCATTACCAATGCCCGGTGGGATATGGAGAACCAAAAGGTGTTTATGTCTAAACCGGAAAATGTAAACATCAGGAACTCCTACTTTTATACCACACGTGCAGACCTCGACTCCCTGAGATTCAGCGCAACCAATGCTGAATATGATATGCAAACCCTAGAATTGAAGGTAAGTGGCATTCCTTATATCAAAGTAGCCGATGCTATGATCACGCCGGAAAACGGAGAGGTACTTGTACTGGAAAATTCAAGGATCGGTACACTTTATAACACTAATATTAAACTGGATACCCTTACCGGTTACCACGAACTATACGATGCTACGGTGACCATTATCTCCAGGAATCAGTTTGAAGGTGAAGGAACTTACCGTTTTATAAATGCTTTGAAAGACACTTTTGCTATAAAACTCACGGATTTCCATCTCGAAACCTTTACAGAAGGCAGGCGAAGCCAGGAGGTGTCACAACATTCAGTGGCTAGAGGAACAGTGGGAGAAGAGGAAGAATTTCTGATATCTCCGGGAATGTATTATAAAGGAGATGTAAAGTTACTTGCCCATAAAAAAGCCTTGCAACTGGATGGTTTTGTTAAACTGGATCTGAAAAGTATAGAAGATTACGACACATGGATTAAATATGCCAGTGAAGCAGATCAGGAGATAATCGAATTTAAATTTGAGGAAAGCGTAACAGCATCTGGTAAACTTTTGTCAGCAGGATTACA
>JBDLIU010000046.1:0-21837 GCA_039714715.1 Bacteroidota bacterium | reverse complement strand
TCAGCAAATGCTACCACCTCATCTAATGCTTTGGCATTAAATCCTGCTTTACCAGGACTTATTGTTTCCCAACTTGCAGCTTTAGAAGGGAAATACTGTCCATTAGCTGAGGTGACAGTGAGTAGTACAATTAACAAATAATAAATAAAAGCTCTATTAATCATGTATAATAGGTTTAGTGAGGAGTTTATAAAAATAGTTAATTTATAAAAAGAACCCTGACGTTCCGCCAGCTGGCGGAAGTCAGGGTTCTAAAAATTCAACCTAAACCAATAGGTTATAAACTTAAAAAATCATCGTCCAATCTCGTTGGATGAAGATTTTTGCCACTCAAGATATGCCCCATCATAAACCTTTACGTTGGGGTATTCAAGTGCCGATGTTAGGGTATGGAATAAAATACCCGCTCTTACACTGGTTTTACAATAAACTATTACAGTTTTATCTTTAGACACACCATTCTTTGAGAAAATGGCTTGTATTTCATCATTCGACTTAAGCTTACCATTATTCAGCAAAGTTTCATAGTTAATATTTACTGCTGAAGGTATATGTCCGGTCCTGTTAAGGGTAGCATCATCCTTTGTGCCGTTAAACTCTTCCGGAGTTCTTGCATCTACTATGATATAAGAAGAGCTTCCTGTTGCCTTCTTAACTTCACCCATATTTGCCAGGTACTTTGGATTGATTGAAACATTAAAAGTAGTAGCTTTTACTGGAGGCACAGACCTTGTAACAGGCTTACGTGCTGCTTTCCATGCAGGCATTCCTCCATTAAGGATAACCACATCTTTGGCTCCCAGGTACTTCAATATCCAATACATTCTTCCGGAATACTTTTGAGAACCCTCATCATAAAGAACAATCTTTTTTGATTCGCTGATTCCCTTGGCACCCAATTTCTTAGCAATCTCTGCTGCTGGAAGCAGCATTGTATTGTCACCATATAAATCGTTATGATCTACATGTACAGCTTTGGTAACATGTACCTGCTTGTAATCATCTGCCGTCCTAGCTGAAACAATAACAGTAGTAGGCTTGTTCATGATCTTTATCAGATCTTTTGGTTGAATAACATCCTGAGCTTGAAGCGCTGATAACGAGGTTATCAGTACAAACGCAAAGGCCATTGCAAACTTCATCACTTTCATCATCTATCTTATATTTAAAATTTAACCTGTAATTGTATTAACAGAGCATCGTTCTTTACTTCTGCTGGAACCAGAATATTATCTGATTTCTCTGCTTTATATAAATAATTCAATTGAATTCTTGTCCAGTCGTTTGGGTAATAGTTCAAGCCTATAGTCTGCCAAAGATCTGACTCCTCGGATGTTATACCACCTTCTTTTTCAGTCAATCTAAGGTAGTTTTCTAACTTATAAACAGGCTCGAAATTTCTCCACTTGTAGGCCAAAGTCCCATAAAAAGCATTTGCAGTTTGAGTACCTATAGCATATACAGGTGCATCACCACCACAACCTCCTCCTGAAGCCATGTAGGAACCATCATCAACTCCATGAATATATTCTCCTATTATGGTTAATTCTCTAAACTTATATTGTGCATCAAAACCAAATCTATTTTTAACGTCACCGGTTTCAATAGATGCATCCATAGGAGGGTTAATCATCTTACGATAACTTGCTCCTAAAGAAAGTCCTTCAATAGGCTGAAAAACTACCCTGCCAGATAGTGCATAAGCATCTAATAAATTAACCGAGTCAGTTTTTAATAAACCATATCCGTTTGTTAATGAAACAAAATACTGAAGTTTAGTTGATTTGTCTCCTCCAAGGAACATGATTCCTATATCCCGATTTTTGCCTGTTAATCCACCTGTAAGTACATCAACAGATTTAGATCTATTAATTGTGTATAAACCATTACAAGGCATACTTAATTCATTTCCAAATCGATATTTAAAAGAACCTACAGACACTTTGAAATATTTATATCGTGTATAACTTATAAATGCATCAAGCAAGAATGGTGCCTTAGTTTCTGGACTCATAAAAGGACTGGTTTCCAGCAATACATAATAGCTGAAATCGTAAGGAATGTTACCCATAACTCCCAATCTTGCTCTACGGAATGCAAAACTTGAAGTTGGCTCTTCCGTAAAATAGGTTCTTGATTCTGCTTGAACGTAACCAAAAACCTGAACACCTTCATCACTTGAAGGGGCATCGCAACCCTGTGCAAGGGTATTATTACTAAGCACGAAGGTAAACGCTATCAGGGAAAGTATAATTAGAATTCTTTTCATTTTGTTTCTTTACATTTAAATAAACCGGGGGGTGCGGGTGCACCCCACCGGCTCCAGTGCTCGAGCTAATCGGTCACCACTCGTAAGTCAACACTAGGTTGAGCAAACTTGTGACTTTTAAGCTCGTATAAAATCATTATTGTACAACTGGGTAATCTGTACCAGGTGTATGCCAGATATATTTCGCATGAACTGTTGCATCAAGCTCACTATTGATCATTCCGTTGGCACCAAACTTTAAACTCTGGGCAGTATATCCTATAACATTAAGATATGCTGTAATCATAGACGATGTTTGTCCGGTCCAGCAGTAATTAATAACAGTTGCATCCGGATCTAAATACTTTAATTCACCACCTTCAAGTGACAAAGGTTTAATTCGGTAAGCACCATCAATATGGCCATATTTAGTTACAGCATCCTCATCCCAAAAATTATTAATATGATAATTGGTAGGGGTACCATATATATCACTGGAAGGTAATCCTTTAAAGCCAGCTTGTAACATTGCTGCAACTCGTGCTTCGAGGATAGCCGCTGCATCTGAACTAGTTGAAGTAATTGTAGGGTATTCAAAAGTTTCTACAGTTGCTGTTGCATCAGTTGTCCAATTAGCATGACCTACAGCTGCAGACGAAGTACCACCTGTCCATTTATCGAATACGATATCCTCTGGATCTTCAAAATCACCATCTTGGTTTCCATCAATATTATTACTCCAACCACTCATACCCCATTTAAGTACTTGAGCATCAGTATAACCACTTAACCTTAGAGCAACAACACCATGGCCAGCCCCTTGTCCTGTGTAGCAAACCACTAATATCTGCTTGTCACCAGCATTCTCTGCTTCTGTAAGAACACCAGCAAGTGTGGAGTTAACAGCTCCAGCAATATGGCCTTTAGCATAATCTGCTGCTGAACGTATGTCTATTACATAACGTGTGCTTAAAAAACCATCTACTTCACCTGCTGTTGCAGGACGGGCAGTTACCCAACCTGTAGCAATCATATCAGGTAAATCCAAGTTATTGGCGATCAAATGATCTGCCAAAATCGTGAACGGATCCTCTGGTAATGGATCATCGTCTTTACAACTTACCACTAGTAAGAATGGCAGAATGGCCATCCATAGCATCATTTTTGTTAACTTTTTCATTTTTGATTGTTTTGATTTTTGTTTTTATTAAACCGATTTTAATTTCTTGATTTGCATGAGCTCTGGTTTTCATGCGTTCTTGTTTTTTGATAGGCGGTAAAATTTTACGCACCTATTTCACCCGAACTTTTACATACGCATTGTATTTTTGTTAGTAAATGTGACCGATCAGAGTAGCTATAGAATTGCTTTTCCGACACTGCAAAAATATTATGCGTTTTAACATTGAAACTGATTTTTGTCATTGGGTTGATCACTTTTAAAAATTAACTTTGACACTGAAAAATGTGATGTGTATCACATGTATTACGTAACTTTATATCATGGCATTGACCAAAGATTACACCAAGCTCATTTGCACTACTTGCAAATACATGTCCGAACCCTTTAAAAAGCTAACTGAAGCACAAATGAACAGGGTTGATGATCACAGGACTGAATTAATCTTTAAGAAAGGTGAACTGCTGGCGAAGCAGGGTATGTTTATGTCGAATGTGATTTATATCAGAAAGGGTTTTGTGAAAGTATTCCAGGAAAGTGATGATCATGTTACTATTTTAAGAATAGCAAGACCTGGCCAATTCGTGGGTGTACAGGCTCTTTATGGTGAGGATGTCTTCCCTTTCTCTGCCGAGGCATTAACGGATGTTGAGGTCTGCCTGAAAGACATTAATGTATTCAGAGACCTGGTTATTGAAAATTCTGAATTTGCAAAAGGTATTATAGAAACGCTTAATAACAACCTGTTGCATGCTTTTGACCGCATGTACTCGCTCACACAAAAGCAGATCAATGGCAGGTTTGCAGAATTGTTACTCTTTATGAGCAATACCTTATATGATGCTAATCCATTCCAGCTAACTATTTCAAGAAAAGATATGGCTGATATGATTGCTACCTCACCTGAGAGTATTTCAAGGCTAATGACTGAGTTTAAGGAGCAGGAGCTAATAAAGACTAAAGGACATCAGGTAGAAATTCTCGACAGCCTTAGGTTGGATACCATCTGTAAATGTGGTTAAAAGTTCGAAGCTCGAAGTTTGAAGCTTAAAGTTCAAAGTTGGAAGGTGAAGAAAAAGTCTAGCGTCTAATGTCTCATATCTAGTGTCTATTTCACAGTAGACCCTTCAATCTTTATCTCTGCCCGCCTGTTTTTAGAGTGCTCAATTTCTTTACAGCTAACACCATCTGAACAACGGTTGAGTATCAATGTTTCGCCAAAGCCCCTGGCGACTATCCGAGATTTGTCAATTCCCTTGGCAAGAAAATAGTTTTCTATTGCAGCAGCTCTTTTATCAGACAGCTTTTGATTATACTCCACTGTGCCTCTTGCATCGGCAAACGCACTTATTACGAGTTGTCTTGAGGTATTTCTCATTGCTTTAGCCACCTTCTCAAGAATCGTAAAGTCTTGCGATTTGATATTGTATTTATCATATTCGAAGTGAACTACGCTTTTCTTTTCATACTCCAGCTCCATCACGATATCGTTTTCAATCACGCCTTTAAAGAAATTATGCGAATTAAAGTCGACTCCATTAACGAGGAACCCTGATTTGCCTGCCCAAATACTATAGTCCTTATTAGGTTTGATTACGAAGTTATACGTACCGGATTCATTGGTGAAAATTGTATCTAACTCATTGTCAGTTAAATTATGCAGGATAACTCGCACATCAGGCATGAGCGACTGAGTTTCATTATTCAGGATTCTACCATGAGCAAAAAGATCATGCTTATAAAGCGCTATTTTTATCGTATCCAGATCAATAACTTTTTCCAGTGTTGAGATTCCTATCGGATCAGAAGAAAAATAACCCGCCTTGCTAACTTCAACTTCAAATTCTGAATTAAGTGGTAATCGCATACCGAAAAGGCCATCCTCATCGGTTCTAACTGAACCTATCAATATACTATCCTGATACAGGTTAACCAGGGCATCGGATATAAAGTTACCATCTTGTTCCTGTGCTACTCTACCGGTAAGTACCCTGTTACTGATTGTAAATGTATATATGTCATCATTGCCTTTACCTTCAATTCTGTTGGAAGTCAGCATTCCTGTCGAACAGTCATTATTAATTAAGAAGGAAAAATCATCATAACTAGAATTAATAGGATACCCAACATTAGTAACCACTTGAACTTTACCATCCAGCATAAATGCTTTAAAAACATCTAACCCACCAATTCCGGCATGACCATTAGATGAGAAAAACAGCCTGTCTTTAATAAAATAAGGATATAATTCATTTCCCTCAGTATTGATCTCAGGTCCCATATTAATCGGATCTGACCAATCATTATTTTCCCATACACTTCTATAAATATCATACCCTCCAAATCCACCATCCATATTAGACGCATAATAAAGTGTATCATTATTCGCACTTAAACTGGGTTGCACAAATGAATATTCCGGATTATTAAGAGACAAGAGTTTAGGCTCAGACCACACCTCTCCGGTTTTTTTTGCAGTGAATAATTGTAAAGTGACCTCGCCATTAGAGTTTAAAACAGGTTTACCGTCCCGAAGGTTATTTCTTGTTAATATTATCTGGTCCTTCCCGTTATAGAATGCTAATGGCCCTTCATGATAATTGGAGTTTGTTGTACGATCATATCGCTCAGGGTTCTCCCACCCTGCTGCTGAATCATATTTAACAGAATAGATATCAAACAAATCTAATTCTCGTAAATAATCGTGATCAATTAACGCATTGGACTCTCTTGCACTTAAAAAGACCAGTTTATCATTAAAAGGCCTGGCTGCCAGTTCATCATATTCTGTATTAAATGAGATGTTCTCTATAGCAATAGACAGGCTGTCACGATAAAAATAGGATAAGTCTTGAAGTCCATTAACCTTTCGATATCCCCTGGAATCATCCGGAGACATCTCTTTATATCTTTCGAACCAATCCAAAGCTTCATCATACCTGGTGGCACTAACCAGTACTTCGGCATAATGGTAATGGTCAATGGGCTCACCTGCCTCATTATCGCCACTAAAAACCTGGTCAAACCAATACAACGATGAATTATAGTCATTCATCTTCCTGTAGCTTTCGGCAATTTTTAATTTCAATGCCTGATTATTTCCATCCTTTTTTAAAGCCAGTTTATAATACCGGATGGCTTCTTCGTAATAGAAATCATCAAACATTTCATCACCCTTTAAGCTATTGCTCACAAACAGGTCTGCAATACTTCGCTGTGCAAATGCCGTATCAACACCCAGATACAGAATTATGATAAATATGATATGTCTTTTAATTCTTAGCATTCTCTAAAAATACCTGGGGTGTTCTACTTTCTTCTTTGTAAATCTTAACTGGTAATTCAACATTATTTCATGTGAACCGGCTTCGGCTACATTAATTTCACTTATGGTGGCATCGTATGCATAGCCCAACCTTAATTGGTCAGTAAGCTGTAACTCCAATAAACCACTTATTGAACTTCCTGGCCTATAAGATGCACCCACCCATAGAATTTCATGAATAAGCAGGTTCATATTATAATGGAACTCCACCAGATTCTGATCAATAACCCTGAATAGGATATTAGGTTTAAGGTCTAAGGCTTCATTGATCTTAAATACAACACCACTTGTGACAATTATGGGCCTCATCAGATATATTTCATTATTCACCGCATCCAGCATTTGAGGCATACTGGCACCTACATAGAATCTTTTTGAATGATAATAAATCCCTGCACCAATATTAGGTTGTAATACCTTTACATCCCCTGTGGCCAGCGGATCTCCTGGTTGCTTGATTAACAACTGGCTATAATCCGAATCTACCGAAGTGGCACCTCCCTGTAAACCCATTGAGAGTGTTGAATTCTTGAATTTAACCTTATAAGCAAAAGATCCATAAAACCCTGTCTGACGTATAACACCAATCTTATCAGTGATTACCATTAGACCAAGGCCAATTTTCTTACCTTTTATTCCCGAGTGTGCTGAAAAGGTCTGTGTATTAGGAGCACCCTCAAAGCCCGGTGATTGAAATCTGGAAATTACAGACATACTCAAGGACTGATGGCTACCTGCATAAGCAGGATTTATAGCTAAGCCATTAAACATATATTGCGTATAACCTGCCTCAAATTGTCCCAGAGACTCAATAGCAATAAAAACCAGGAACGATATGGCCAGGACTCTTTTTATCATTTTCTTTTGAGAATTAAGAATCCTTCATACAAGTCACTGCCATCGCCCAGGTGAATAACATAGAAATAAGTGCCATCCGGCAAATCTCCTGATGCCATTCCGTGGTTCGCAACACCAGCCCATCCATTAGCATCATTAACATATGACTCTTGCTGATATACCAATTTATTCCACCGGTCAAAAATTCTTACTATGTTGTCAGGGTATTGTTCGATGCCATCTATTATCCAGGTATCATTATAGCCATCATTATCCGGAGTAACCAGTTGATATGGTATTACCGGATCAATTACCTCTTTCAATTCAATCTCTCTTGCAAATGGTGTACTCCAAAGTTCACCATCACTTACTATTACCTCAACTAATCGCGTTGATAAGTTAGCCATTACCTCGGTGTTTTCGTAGGTAACGCTTCGAAGAGCTGCCTGGTAATCTTCGATAGTAGCTGAACCAACCAGGGTAAGAATTCCCATGACTTCATCAAACTGACCAATAATATTTGCCTGGTTTGTGAAACCAAGGATATCTTCACTCATCTGGTAATTGTTAACAATGGTTATTATCGCACTATCCAGATGGGTGTCATCATAATCTGATGGAATGATTAAACTATCAATAGACACCGGCCCGGAACTTTCATGATAAATCAGTGGTGTTTCTGTACCATCAACCATTGGAGCATCATTAACCGGTATTACATCCACGGTTATGGTTATCACGTTGCTGATGTCATCACCATCAGAAACAACGAGTGAAAGTTCACGTGTTAATGTACCTGGATTTTCACTGATGTTCTCATAGGTAATTGCGCTGATGGCTGTGGTATAATCAACCAATGATGCAGTACCTGTTAAGGATAACACACCGGCAGGAATATCGAAGATCCCCGAAATGCCCAATTGATCAGTGAAGGCTAATACATCCTCTTTAATTACATAATTTACATCAAATGTTACTGTAACACCTTCTAAATTAATATCGTCCGGATCAGTCACGAGGAAATCCGGCAGAAGTGGTACGGCACCATCTCCTTCTGTATAAGACAAAGAAAATACATCGCCAATACCCGGCACAGTAATCACGGGTGGCTCAATTATTGGGATTATTGTGATTTCCCGGGAGAAAGGCAAACTGGCATTAAAACCATCATAAACAATGAATTCAACAGTTCGAATAGAGGTGTTTGGTGCAATACTTGTGTTTTCATAGGTTATGGATCGTAAGGCTGCCTGGTAGTCTGCCAATGTTGCTGTACCAATTAGTGTCAGCATTTGGTTATTAAAGCTTCCTATAATGCCATTCTGATCAGTGAAGTACAAAGTATCCTCACCTTCTGTAAAATTTTGTGTGAATGTAACTGTTGCTGAAACTATATCATCATTTTCTGCATCGGTTACTGTAATTGCATTATCCAGCAACACCGCTCCATCACCTTCAGTATAAACCAGTGCTGTTGCTGTACCTGATATAACCGGAGCAGCGTTTAACTCAGAGACAATGATATATATAGCAATAGGCTGGCTATCATACAAACCATCATTAACTACAAAGTTCACTACTCTCACATCCAAACTGGGAGGACTTGCTGTATTTACAAAGGTTACACTACGAAGTGCACTATCATAATCTGCAAGGCTGGCTATGCCTGTAAAGGTTAATTCACCATCTACAGCTGAGAAAGAAAAACTTATTCCTGCAGGTGGACTGGCGCTTAAGAAATCAGCACCGGATTCATAATTGCCTGTTATCGTTACGGTGGCTGAAGTAATATCAGGATTATCATCGGAAATTGTGATATCATCACTGATTATAACAGGAGGATCTGCCTCGGTATAATTGACAGAAGTTAAGGAAGCTTCAAGTTGTGGTGGATAATTGGGCGATACGATAATATAATCGATATCTGTAGCTGTTGAACCTGAGGCACAATATCCAGGCAAGTAAGCAATCACCACAACACTATCGCCATTTTGTAATTGATTATCAAAATTATTTGATTGCCATAGGCTGTCCAATCCTGTAAGGGTTGTATCCTGATCTTGTAATACTCCCAGATCATTATACACTTCTATATAAATTTCTGATTCCGGTTGACCTGTTCCCCTGATACTTACATCACCCGCAGATACGGGCAAGTCAATTTCAGGAGATGCTGTATAACCAAGGGGAAATCCTTCACAGGTATCACAAAGCCCCGAAATTGGTGATGGGCATTGGTTAACAGTCAAATCCAGAATAGCACAGGAAAAGCATCCTCCATACTCTTCATCATCCACCCCGCCAATATCACTGATAGAGCCATCTAATGCACAAGTTGCTGAAATATTGGTTACTCCTACAAACCTCAGGTCAGAATCAGGAGTAATACCAAAAAAGGTAGTAAGATCTGAAAATGGCACATAGAAATCGAAGTAGATATCTGTTGTTTCACAACTTACCAATGCTGATGTCGCTTTCTGTTGATGGGTTTCATCACTATAGTAAGCTAATTCTGTCGGACACGATTCTATACCATCTATATCATAAATGTAAACACCAAATTTCTGGATAAGAGTAATTGCAATTTCGAAACCCGGGTTTTGCGAAGTAGCATTAGGATCATCAGCTCCAACAAGCTGATCTGTGTCTATCAGTATTGAATAAGATTGTACTGCACTACTATTATCTGCAGCTCTGAAACGAAAGATAAGATTTTCATTGGCATCGAAAGCTGCATAAATGGCATAACCAGCAGAATCTAGCGCCAAATCAGTGACTCCACAATCTCCACCACTTTGAGTATCCCCAAGTGCTTCACCACTCCCAAAGATGGGAATACCAAACATCGGTATCTCAAACTCATCTACATCATAACCATCTGCAGAGAATCCCGCACTTGTTGTAGAAATAAATCCATCTCCATTAGGGTCAAGAACGGATGATCCTGTTTCCAACACTTCTCCTGTTTGTCCAAAGCTAACTCTGGTTAGGAGTAGTATTAAAACTGTAGTATAAGTTAAACCGACTAATTTCATAGATTGTTATCGCCTATTGAGTAAATGCCTGATAATATGACTTGGTAACCCAATTTTAGTATAAAAATATCAAAAAATAATACCATAAAAATAGAATCTGTCCTATTCTGCTTAAAAATAGTTATAGTTTTAACAGGTGCGATATTGTTAGAATTCTATTTGGAGTCTCTTATTATCCTATTTCAAATTCCAGGGCATACTTTGATTTATCCTTACCGGTCTTTCTGAAGTCTACCTCATATTGACCGTGGGCATCTGCTGTAATGGTTAATGATCCAAGATGGTCATTGGCAGATAGAACATCATAATCCCATATGTCTATGGGCATTTTAGCACCCTTTTCTACATCAAATTCCAGTTTGAGTGGTGTTATCTCTTCTGTGATCGTCTTATACTTTTTATCAGTTGGCCAAATTCTTTTTCCTTCGCTTTTTAAAAAGATTTCATCACCATCCGATTCATCCGACAGGTAGCATTTAAGGTTTAGGAGGCGTAACTTATATTGCATGGTAGTAAATGAGTTTTATTGTGAATAAAGTTACTCATTTTAACTAAACAATACCGTTATTCCCTATGAAAATCAAATTCAATCCTACGATTAACCGCATGAAACTCTTCAGAACAGGTAACACCATCACGGCAATTATTAAGAAGCTCTGTTTCACCTAATCCTTTTTGTATCACTCTCTGTTCTTCAATTCCCTGTGATATAATATATAAGGAAGCTGATTCTGCTCTTTTCTTAGATAGCCAGAGGTTATATTCATGACTTCCCCGAGAATCGGTATGGGCTGATACTTCGAGTGTTAATTCCGGGTATTCTTGTAATGTTTTAACGATTTCATCAAGTTCACTTTTAGCAGATTCCAACAAGGTATATTCTCCTAATCCAAACATGATACTATCTGCACTAACTACATGCATCTTAACCGGTGGGTCCATCCATAATTTATAACTCATACTTTCACCTGCTTCTGCATCAATAGTTAAAGGATGATGAATATATGGTTCTTTCCCCGCATGCACCCGATAGGTGCCTGGTACAACATTAATATTTGCCTTACCATCCTTATCAGAGATTAATTGAGTCGTATTCTCAACTCCACTAACAGTTATAAGAACACTATCAAGAACATGGTCATTTAATGTGTCCAATGCAATAAAGCTAAGATCAACCGAATCAATTTTTATTGGTATTGGCAACAACACAAACTCATAGAGGTCATCACCCCCCTTACCTTTCGGATCATTCGAAGCAATAAATCCCCTATCATTCTTAATATAGATTGAAAAATCATCCCAGCTGGAATTAACAGGATAACCCAGATTGACCACTGTCTTCTCATTTTCAATCGTTGTTAGCTTATAAGTGTCATAACCACCTAAGCCATGATGGCCATCAGAAGAAAAATATAAAATACCATTGTCTGAATATGGAAAAATTTCATTCCTGTAGGTATTTACAAGTGCTCCGGAATTTTTCGGCATTGTCCATACATTGTTTCTGAAAACCGAATAATAGACATCCAAACCTCCCATGCCACCGGGCATATCTGAAACAAAGAATAGTGTGTCACCGCTTATGTTAAATGCAGGGTGTGTAACATTATAGGTAGGACTATTAAATGGAAATTCATATTCTTCCTTAAGTGCTCCGGATTGGTCTTCCTTATAAAAGTAGAGGCCAAGTGTACTTATTTTATCACTTCTTGAAGGCATGCTTCTGGATATTACCACTAAGTCTTTATATTGTGATAATGGCCCATCATTCCTGGATTTATAGCCTTTTAATGTTAACAACTCAAATTCTCTAGGTTTTGCCTTAGCATCATCAGCTAAATAAACATCTGTGAGACATTCATCTCCTCTTAAATAATTCCTATGGATTATCAGTTCCTGTTCTCTAGCACTTATATATGAAACGCCATCATTATACTCTCTAAAGGCAAATTCATTGTACTCTGTATTAAATGATGCAGGTTCAACTTTAATATATTTTTCATCTTTAAAAAGTTCATCCCAATTAACAATACCTGCTATCCTGTTTCTGATCACCTGGTTCTCAGAGTCTATTAGCAATGCCTTTCTATAATAAACTAAAGCCTTATTCACATTTCCGGAGCTCAATAAAACATCCGCATAATCCTGGATGTTTTCCAGACTATCCAGTCCCTCAATAGCATCGAGTACTGAATAATGAGCCCTGGACAGCTCATACTTACCCAATACTTTATAACACTTAGCTATACCTAACAAGGCTTGCTTGTCATCAGGATTATCTTCAAGCGTGACCTGGTATTTAGCAACTGCCGCTTCAAATAGGCCCTGGTTATATAATGATTCTGCCTTATAATCATAATCTTTCCAGACCTCCTTAAAATCTGTTAGCTGCCCCAGGGTTTCTGTGTATAGAATAACTGATATGGAAAGTAGCAAATATTTCATTTAAAAATAACGGGGTGAAGTTGTACCGTAATTTGAAAACCTAAACCTGTAATTGAGCATGAATTCATGAGAACCGGACTCGATGGTACTGAGTTCTCCCAGAGTCGCATCATAGGAATAGCCAAAAGTCAATTGATCGGTTAATTGAAGCTGAGTCATAAAAGTGATGGCATTCACAGGTCTGAATGATGCTCCAAACCATACAATCTCCTTAATCAGCAAGTGCGCATTAATATTCCATTCTACAGGAGTTCCATTCACTACTTTGGCCAGCAAGGATGGTCTAAGCTTTAACGATGGATTCAATTCAATTATATATCCTCCAAAAAGGATGATTGGTTTCTCCTGTACCACTACCTTATTCTCATCGCCAACCGCCAGCATTTGAGGTACTGACAGTCCAACAAAGAGTTTCTTGTTAGACAAGATAACACCACTGCCAATATTGGGTGTTACTGTTTTTGTGTCTGTATTAAAAACAGGATCTCCGGGGTCCTTGGTTGCCAGACTTGTATAGTTTGTTTTATAAAAGTTTACACCGGCCTGTAAACCAAAAGAAATGGAGAGTTTTTCAAAACCAATCTTATAACTGTATGAACCATACACACCTGTTTGATCTGTTACTCCCACTTGCTCATGGAAAAATTGTAAACCTATGCCCACCCTGTTATTATATATAGGTGTGTGCGCAGAAAAAGTCTGTGTATTGGGGCTTCCTTCCAATCCCAATGATTGAATCCGCCCAAGAGCTGTAAGGCTAAGCATACCATCATAACCTGCATAGGCAGGATTAATAGCCAGCCCATTGAACATGTATTGCGAATAAATAGAGGATTGCTGTGCGCTACTACTTAGTGCAGTCATGATTAATATTACCCATACAGCAATCTTTTTCATATCAACGTTTCAGAATTATCATACCACTTAGCACATCTCCACCCGGTGCCAGCGTAAGTTTATAATAATAGGTACCATCATCCAGGTCAGATTTTATCAAGCCCCTGTTTGCTTCTCCTTTCCATACATTGTCTGAATTATTATATCCTTCTATCTCGAATACCAGGTTATTCCAACGATCGAATATATGCACAATGTTATCGGGATAGTGCTCTATACCATCAATAACCCAAAAATCATTCAGTGAATCATCATTAGGTGAGATGGCCTCGTATGGGAAAACCGCCAGCGGATCAACATCAACCAATAATGTCAGGCTATCACAAAGAACAGGCAACCCATTGTCGCAAATGTTAAATTGTATCTTGTGTATTCCATTACTTAGGACATCAGGGGTATAATCCAGAGTGACGGCCAGCTGCTCAAAAGAGACCATAAGTTCTCCCTGGCCATCTATCACTCCATGATTAACAAGACTTAACTGATCTCCGGGGTCATCATCAACAGAAAAACTCAATAATATCAACTCTTTTTCAAAAGCATTGATAGAAACGGTATCTGCCGGCACTCCATCAAAGCTGATTACCGGTGGTTGATTGGTTGAGTACACTTCAACCTCAACTACTACCTCATCACATAATGCCGGATCATAATTATCACAAACAGTTACTGTGAAATAGTCGAATCCAAGGAAATTATTATCGGGGGTATAGTCAATACATAAAGGAGAAGTACCTTCCTGAATAATTCCATTCTCAATGCCTGGACTGGTAAAACTTAATATCAGGCTATCACCATCCAGATCGATAGCATCAATGCATTGTGTTACCATTGATCTACCAGGAGTAGATATCCTGATTGTATCCGTTGCCATTCCACTCTGGTAGATAACAGGAGCATTGTTTACATTTAAGACATCTATTTCAAGAATTATTATTTCACATTCCGATGGTGTTCCAGTGTCACAGATTGTTATACCGGCATAGGTAGTGCCAAAATAGTCGAGGTTGGGTGAATAATTAAAACATACATCGGAGCCTGATTCTGTAAAACTAATACTGCCCTCTCCACTTTTTATGACAGCTTCATTAACAAATACATTGTCTCCATCAATATCTGAAGTTACGGCACAAATTTCAATATCCTCATTTTCGTTGGTTGTAACCCGAATTGTGTCTACGGGCACACCACCAAATATTAATTCAGGTGGTTGATTCACATTGTGGACTGTTACATTTACATATACAGAGTCGCAACCTAATGGCGTGCCATTATCACAAACTGATATTAAGTGAAGGACATCACCCACGTAATCTTCATTGGGTATAAAGTTCAGGCAGAATTCAGAATCTCCTGGATAATAAAAACCGCCCCCCTGCAATTCATGAATACTTGTTAAATAAAGACTATCACTGTCCGGATCAACTACATCAATACAGAGATCCAGTATGGTATTCTCATCAGTCTCGAAATAAAGGGTATCAATATCCTCACCAGCCAATACAATCGAAGGAGGAATATTAACAGGTGTTACAGTTACTCCAATAACTGTCTCAACACATTCCGAAGAAGGATCTCCATCATCGCAAATAGTAACAGTGCCCCAAACATCACCTACTTCATCAACACCGGGGATAAAAGTAACACAGAGACTTCCATCAACCACAAATGTGCCCTCTCCTATAACGGTAGTAGCATCCGTTGTGGTAACATTATCATTATCAGGGTCTGTTACATCCAGACAGAATTCCAGAGTCTCATTCTTTTTTGTTGTGAATAGCAGGGTATCAACAGGTTCATTCTCTACAACTACCTCGGGAGGATTATTAAAAGGAAGCACATCTATGCTGATGATTATTTCATCGCATTTTGCCGGTATTACATCGTCACAAACTGATGACTCAATTAATACATTACCCACAAAATTTTCTATTGGAGTATAATTAATACACGGGTATGTACTTTCTATATTTCCTCCTACTCCCAGCAAATCAGTTACTGAGCCAAAGTCGAGCGGATCATCATCCGGGTCTATGGCTTCAAGACACACCTCAAGACTGTTGTTTTCAAATATTTCAAAATATATGGTGTCCTGTGTGGAGGTAGTAATTTGAGGTGGGTTGTTTGTATCTATTACTTCGAAGTTAATATAAACCATGGTGCATCTTGCCGGAACACCTGTATCGCAAATGGTTACCTCGGCCTCGTCATAACCAACATAGCCCAGTTGAGGTTCATAGGTGAAGCATAAACCAGACTGCCAGTTTACTTCAGAAGAGGTTGATGATAACATGTTTATTGATTCTATAATTAAATCATGATTTTCAATATCTTCTGCTACCAGGCAAAACTCCAAGGAATCACCAAGCTCTACCTTAAACGATAAGGAGTCAGTTATCACACCATCATCAAGAACAAAAGGAGCATCATTCACAGGAAGCACATCAATATCTACCACTACTGAATCACATAAAGTTGGAGTGCCATCATCGCACACCGTAATGTGTATATATTCATGACCATAATAATTAATAGCAGGAGTAAAAAGTAAACTCGTGCCATCTATGACATCCACATAACTATCTGAGCCAGCAATAGTATATGCATCAATATAGGTACTATCCAAATCAATGTCTATGGCATCAATTGTCACTACTAAAGGGGTGTCTTCATCAGTTGATACAGCAATAGTATCCACAGGAGTTGAACCAATAACGATCACCGGTGCGTCATTTTTCCCAATTATTAAAATGTTCTTATTAAAAGACGGGCTCAAATTTGTACCATCATTTACCTGGTAAGATGCCGTACGTATTTCAAGACTTGGGGCTTCACTTAAACTATGAAATGTCACAGAACTTAATGCACTATCATAATCTGCAATGCTTGCTGTACCTGTAAATATAATCATACCATCTGCAGCTGTAAATACTGCTTCGATCCCTGGTGGCGGATTAGCCTCCAGAATATCATATCCCTCTTCGTAATTGGATATAATACTTACTGTTGCACTGGTCAATAGCTCGTTGTCATCATTGATAACAAGGCTATCGGTAATTATAACTGGCGGATCGTTCTCCTGGTAGGATATGGTTTGCGTGTTACCTGTTATCTGAGGGGGTTGATTTGGAGAAACAATAGCAAAACTTAATCCTGTATCACTCAAGCCAGACTGACATTTACCAGGAAGTAATGCATTTACTACCACACTATCACCATAACTTAATGGTATAACAAATTCATTCGATATCCAGTCTCCGAATTCATCAGACTGTGTTGTGTCCCTGTCCAGCAGTGTTCCAATCGAAGAGAACAATGCAATATATATTTCAGCTTCAGGCTCAGATGTTCCGCTAATGTTGGTATCCCCCACCAATACCGGCAGGTTGATTTCCGGTGTTTCAGTAGCTCCTAAAGGAAATCCTGCACAAGTATCACAGAGATTAGATACTGAAGAAGGACATTGATTTTCAGTCAGGTCCAAAATAGCACAAGAGAAGCATCCGTCATAAGCCACATCATCAACGCCCCCGATATCACTTATTGAACCATCCAAGGCGCACGTAGCAGATATATTGGTCACACCGGCAAATCGAACATTAGTATTCGGGGTTATCCCAAACAGGTCCGTAAGATCGGAAAAAGGAACATAGAAGTCGATGTAAATATCTGGATCATCACAGCTTTCCTGGGAAGAAGTAGCCTTTTGCTGATGGGTTTCTACATTATAAGCTCTAATAGGTGTTGGACATGAATCAATACCATCAATAGCATAGATGTATACACCAAACTTTTGGATTAAGGTTATTTCAATTTCAAATCCGGGATTGATAGCATTTGAATTTGGATCGGCTGCTCCAACCAGCTGGTCAGTATCTATCAGGATGGAATATGACTGCACACTTTTTTTGTCGCCAGCCAATCTGAATCTGAAGATGAGGTTTTCGTTGGTATCATAACCGGCATACAATGCATAACCGGCTGTATCCAATGCCAGGTCAACCACTCCACATGGTTGTCCACTCTGAACATCATTGAGAGCTTCCCCATCACCAAAGATGGGAATACCAAACATTTTTAACTCAAATTCATCAACATCGTAGCCATCTGAAGAGAATCCAGTATTGTCAAAAGATATAAAACCATCCTGGTTGGGATCCAGTACCTGGTCCCCTTGCTCCAATATATTCCCCGGTTGTGCGTGCGCCACACAAGTAGAAATAACTAGTACAATGAGAGTGCCTATAAATCTCATAAAATAAGTTGCAGTTTACCTATTCAAGTAACAAGGTAGTAATATACTTGTATACAATCAAGCTTTTTAAGATATTACTAACTACGACCTGAATTCTTCATAATCATCACATTATGAAGCATAAGTATAGTAATTAATTATTAATGTTCAAACATTTTATCTGCACACAGGTCAATTTCTTTTGCATTCTCATATAATTTTTGTATTTTACTTTCGAAGTAAACCGTTGTTTCACTTAAACCGCTATAAAAATGAAACTACACCCCAATGAATTGACATTGATCTATGACCCGCTGTCTATCACAGGTAGAAAGCTGAGGCCACTTGCTTATTCGCTTACTAAAAATGTGAATGAGATCGATTGCAAAAAGCACAAGCTTTCTACAACAACATGGAAAGAAATTGTTCAAATGCTGGGTAACAATCCTAAGCAACTGCTTAATAAATCGCATCCTCAGTATAAGAAAAAAGTACAGGGACACACATATACTATGGATGGGTGGATGAATATCCTGATGAATACACCTGAATTGTTAAGATGCCCAATTGCCATTGCCGGAGGTAAGGCTATTTATTGTGAAACCCCAAATGATTTACTAAAACTTGGCATTGCCACCAATACCCCTGAAAAAAAGATGCCGCACCTGATCAGACGACAAGTTTAATTTCGTTCGGCAATAGCTTCACCTGGCGGTTTTTGTACAACGTGCCCACAGCTTTCTTGAAGGCTTTTTTACTCATGCCTAGTTCACTCTTGATATCTTCCGGGCTTGATTTATCTGTAAGTTGTATTACTCCATTATTTTGCTGAAGGTAATCCAGTACTCTTTGGGCATCTTCATCTATGCTATCAACACCTCCGGGTTTTAGCTTCAGGTCAATTTTGTTATCATCTCGCACCTTATCTATATAGCATATTACAGTTTGGCCTATCTCAAATGGTTTAAATACCTGGTTATGATAAAGCAGACCAATCCCTTTTTGATCTATTACCACCTTATAACCAATGTCAGTTTTTTTATAGACTAACCCGCTCACTTTTTGCCCTTCCTCGAATAAATCTATCTCTTTAAGAAAGTCTTCTATCTTCGACACACCTATCAACCTGCTTGTTCTATAATCCAGCATGATACGTACTACATATTTCTTGCCCACCTCCATTTTCTGGGCCATTTCAGAATTAGGTACAAGTAGCTGTTTTTCCAGGCCCCATTCGAGAAAGGCTCCAAAAGCAGCTGTGGCTACTACCTCCAATGCAACATAATCGCCAACCTCACCTATTGGAGTAAGTGTTGTGGCCACAGGACGGTCTTCCGAATCTTTATAAATAAACACATTAATTATATCGTCCGGTTTTGTATCGGCTGGAACATATTTATTAGGTAATAAAACTTCCTCTTCACCCAATTGAAGATATACTCCATGTGGACTTTCTCGAACTACCTTAAGGTCACTCCTTTTGCCTATCGATTCTAACATTTGCTTGTCTTAGATAAATCTTTTGCAAATCTACAAGATATTTAGTCAACCGATGGTCGGTTATTAGTTATCGGTTAGCAGTGGTCATCCATTGTCTAGCATTTATTGTCTAGCATTTATCATCTATCGTCTATCGTCTATCGTCTATCATCTATCGTCTATTGTCTATTGTCTCAACCTGAAGTGAGCTATGCTCTGCTCCTGGTTCTATTATCTGATCATTAAAATACAACTTCTCCCTTTATAATAATATCTTGTAAATTATTCGGGTTAGTTTTGAAAACATGTCTATGCATATTGCTATTTCGGGAAACATTGGGTCTGGAAAGACCACACTTTGTGAGATGCTGGCCAAACGGTACAGTTGGCAGGCAGAGTTTGAGTCGGTAGATAATAATCCTTACCTGGCAGATTTTTATAAGGATATGTCTCGCTGGGCTTTCCATTTGCAGATATACTTTTTGAATAGTCGATTTAACCAAATCAATGCCATTCGGAATTCAGAGAACACCATAATTCAGGATCGCACTATTTATGAAGACGCCTATATTTTTGCTGCCAACCTGCATGCTTCGGGGCATATCAATGACCGTGATTACCAGAGTTACCTGAGTATTTTCGAATCGATGATCCAGTTTGTAAAACCACCAGACCTCTTGATTTACCTGAGGGCAGATATGCCCAAACTAGTGGATCAGATTCAAAAACGAGGCAGGGATTTTGAAGATGCCATTCAGCTGGAGTACCTGAAAAACCTCAATAAACATTACGAAGATTGGATTGGTGATTATAAGCTGGGAAAACTATTGGTTGTTGATGTTAATAATGTTGATTTTGTAGCCAACGTAGAAGACTTTGCCGACATCGTTGAAAAGGTGGATGTAGAGTTGTTTGGCTTGTTTAGTTGAATTTGTTGATATCCAATTAATTATTCTTTATCGTATCAACTTCCTCTACAGGTTGCCCATCTCCCGGGAACCGGGTTCTTGATGAAAAATCCATAGCTATCAGGATCATAATTATTATAAAAATAACTGACAAGATGAGGAAAATTAATTTTGACCTTTTCATAATGCGATAAATACTAATTTTACAGGAAATTCAAGTAACTACCAAAATGCAAAAATTCCTGCCAAATACTAATAAAGGCATTTTTTATAAGATTTTATAAAAAATTAACCATTAAAATTATGGTGATTAAAGGAATCTATCTTAATTTCACTAAATGAACCTCGAGGAAAAGGGCTGGTTTAAAAGACTTATCAGTGCTCAGGCAGCAGCTGATAAAGAAAAGAGTGATGAAAAGGATAAGTACATTTACAAATCGACACATTCTTCGGGATTAATCTATGGTCATCCGGTTTTACCAAAAGAATACAAAACGGCTGAATTCATGGAACTACCTTCCCCGGATAAGCTCAAGGTTGTTCTTTTGGACGGATTTATAAAAACCACTGTTTTTCCATCAGACGATTTTATCCCTGATGATCCAGATGAATTTGTTCATTATTTATCAGAATCTATTATTGAATATTACTCTAACGTAGTTCCTAATAAGAAAATCAAGGATCGGAATTTCTGGGGAAAAAAGCTTAATAATGAGGAGATTGTAGAAGCATTACTCAATGAACGTCTTGAACCGGATATCACCCCAGATAACTTCTGGTTAAGCTTCTTTAACAACAGCTTGCTTTTCCTTGACGTATTTTTCTTTGGAGAATGGCTGACAAATCGAAAAGAAGAAACCAGTGTACAAAAAATACAGGAGCAAAGAGATAAAGTCCATTTATTATTGCTTCAGGTAATGGCCTGTGCTTCTTACGCTGATAATACATTGCAAGAAGAGGAACGATTATTGTTTAATCAATTCTTAGCATCGGCTCATTTACCCGAAAAGATGGAAAAAGAAGCAACAGAATATTTGAAAAAAGGGGTTAAAATTGATGAAATTAATCTTTCAGCTGCCCAGTCGTGGTTGTTAAAGAAATATATCTTAGAACTTGCTATTCTTACCATTTGGGCTGACCAGATTGTAACCGAAGAAGAAAGAGTATTTATTGGCACCTTGACCGATGAACTTGGCTTATCCAGAGATGAGCTGGAAACCAGCATGGTAGCAATAGAGAGCTTTGTGTT
>JBDLIU010000045.1:0-22032 GCA_039714715.1 Bacteroidota bacterium | reverse complement strand
TTTTCTCTTACTGGCTTATTCAAGACTGTTGACTCATGTTGAATTCAGGGCAAAGCGTGATGAGCAAATTATGAGTATTGGTCTGCACCTCGGGGTTGCGGTCTTGTTCTATTTTCAATTCTTCATCTTTATTCTGATTGTTCTTATCATATTGATGATTTACACCAATACCCTGAGTAGAAGATATGTGATTTTTATTGTCAATACTATTATGCCGCTTGCAATCACTTTTGTCTATTACTGGATCATTAATGATGATGCCGGATATATTCTGGTAAATTTAATATTACCTTCTCTGTCAATCAATAATTATTTCTGGACAGATCTGTGGTCAAAAATTATATTATTTATACCTGTTTTATTGTTCCTGCTGGCAGGACTTTTCACAATGCCGCAGCAAAGAAGGCTTAATAATTATCAGAACCGGTTAACCTCTCTGTTCTTTCTGACAGGCATTCTATCATTGTCGTTAATAATATTCAACTATTCTGATCATATTATTGGGCTGGTTATGCTTGTGCCGGTTGCTTCATTCTTTACTACCCATCTTTTCTTCCTGGTAAGACGACCTATTGCCGATTTAGTTGTTTCGGCTCTATTTATATTTTTATCTCTTTTCATAAATTATGATAGTGTGTTTAAAATTATTGGGTTGGCCGATGACTATGAGCAAACCATAGAAATCGAACCTGAGCTAAAAGACTTTATTAAGGATAAAAAAATAATGGTATTGGGCAACCATCCTGAATTGTACAAGGAGAGTATTCTTGCAACACCTTTTTATGATTGGTCGTTAGCTCAACCTATAATCAATAATCTTGACTATTATGACAACCTGGTGTTTATTAAGGAATCGCTTGATCATTTCCAGCCTGAAATAGTTCTTGATTATGATCATCGGTGGACCAGGTTCCGGGAACAGATACCGGAATTAAAAGAACAATATAAATTTGTGAGACCATTTGTTTGGAAAAGAGTTGAATTGAAGAGAAGGAATTGAAGAAGAGAAATATATTGAATCGAATTTTATTATTTTTGAAATTCAAGTTAATTATATAAGTAACATAAAAAATATCAAGATTAACAAAGAGGAATAAAATGAAAGATGATTATAAAAAAATTATCAGAGAAAATCTAAATAATACATTAGATTCAGGATATATTGAAGAATTGGGAGAACACCTTAAAGGTAAAGTAAGACATGTTCATTTTCCTGAGGGAAAAGAAATTGGCAGGCCTGTTGTAATGGTTGCAAGTGATAGAGTTTCTGTTTTTGATCATGTTTTAGATAGAAAAATTCCTTTCAAAGGAATTGTGTTAAATAAATTGAACGAGTGGGCAATGAATAATACAACTGATATTATTAAGAATGCTTCTTTACCAAGTCCACATCCAAGCGTGTTGATTCAAAAATATTGTAATAATATAATGGTTGAATGTGTAGTAAGAGGATATGTTTGGGGAAGCATGGCTGGAGAGTATGAAAGTGGACAAAGAGATTTTTATGGAACTCATTTTGAAGATGGATTGCTCAGATATCAAAAGCTGGAGGAACCTTTTTTTACACCAACTACTAAAGCAGAGCACGATGAAGCTATGACTTATGCAGAAGTTGAGGAAAAGCTTGGAAAGGATGTTGCAGCAAAAGTCAAATCAATATCAATAGAATTGTATAAGAGGGCATCGCAACTTGCTAAAGAAAGAGGTTTACTTTTTATTGATACCAAATATGAGTTTGGGTTCGATGAAAATAATGAATTGACTCTGATTGATGAAGCAAATACACCTGATTCATCAAGGTATTCTTATATTGAAGAATATGAAAAATTTGAGAAGATTAAATCAGAGATGGAAGCAGGAAATTATGCTAATGTTACAGAATTATTAACTGAAAAGCCGGAACTTAAGATTAAAGAACTTTCCAAACAATTTGTAAGGGATATTATAACAGAGAAAGGTTTTAGTTATGGTAGTAGCGGAGATGTGCCTAATTTGGATGATGACGATGTTGTAGAAGTAAGCAATAGATATATTAAATTATATGAGAATTTAACAGGAGAAAAGTTTGAATTTCCTGATGAGAATATAGGTTTAATGAATAGTTTAAAACAAAAGTTAAAAGAAGGAGGAATTTTATGAATCAAAAAGTAATTATTATCGCAGGTTCTGATTCTGATTTATCACATATGGGAAAGATAAAATCAGAATTGGATAAATTTTCAATATTAAGTGAGCTTAGGATTTGTTCTGCACATAAACAACCAAGCACTTGTGAGGGATTAATCAATGAATACAATAAGTCAGAAGACCAACTTGTATATGTTGCTATTGCCGGAGGAACAGACGCTTTGTCGGGTGTTGTAAGTTTCCATTCAACTTCTCCTGTAATTAGTTGCCCACCTGATCCTGATAATTTTAATTCTTGTGTATTTAATCCTCCGGGAAGTTCAAATTCATTAATATTAAAACCAGCGAATGTCGCAAGGCATATTGCCCAAATATTTTCTTTGACAAATAAAGAATTGAAAGAAATAATACTTAGCAAAAATTTAGAAAAAGTTTCTAAATTAGAAAAAGCTGATTTGGAGAATAAAAATTAATTACTCCTCTTCTGAAGTGAGCAAAAAAGGAGATGGTACTAAAAATGTCGGTGTCCTTGCCGCTGAAATTGTAGGTGCTTTTTATGAGAATGTTGCTGAAAATCTTGCCAATTACAAGAAGGAACTAAAAGAGAAGGTTGAGGCTACTACGAGGGAGTTGGAGGGGTAAATCCCCAAAGTGTTTTGCTTTATTAAAACACAAAACAATTTTCATCATGCGTTTATTAAATATTTTATCGCTTTTACTCATTTTTCAGGTAGGTGTAAATGCACAAAATTTAACTGTCAGTTCACCTGATGAACAAATCACGGTATCAGTAACCCTCGCAGATCAAATCTCCTTTTCAATTAGTCTTAATAACAAGGTTGTTGTTGAAAAGGCTGTGATCGATATGAGTATTGACCGCAGCAGAACACTTGGCAAAAATCTAACCCTAAGAAAAAAGAAAAGCGAAACTTTAAAAGGCGAGATTATTCCCCAGGTTCCATATAAGGATAGCAGAATCCCATACGAATACAATCGTTTAGCGCTGAGTTTTAAAGGTAATTATCAACTTATTATCAGGGCTTATGATGATGGTATCGCATATCGGTTCATAGATAACGATAAGAAATCTAAAATTGTGGTAGACGAAAAGCTATCTCTCACATTCCCGGAAAACACTTATTCCTACTTCCCCGAAGAAGAGTCAATGTATACCCATAACGAAAGACTCTATCTCCATAAATCATTAGAAGAAATAGAATCCGGAAAATTTTGTAGCCTTCCTGTAATGTTTAATACTAATAATGCAAAGGTTTTGTTTACAGAAGCTTCCCTTCATGATTACCCTGGCATGTTTTTAAAAAAGGATAATGGCAACACGCTTGGCTCGAAATTTCCCAAATATGTTGTTAAGGCTATCCCCAATGAAGAACGCTCTCCTGATCGCAACCAGATCATTGCTGAAGAAGCCGACTATATTGCAAAGGTTCATGGAGCAAGATCATATCCGTGGCGGGTGTTTATGATTAGTGACGATGACCGGCAGTTTATTGAGAGTAACCTCGTAACGAAACTTTCAGGCACATCGAAAATTGATGATACAAGCTGGATTAAACCGGGCAAAGTCGCGTGGGACTGGTATAATGCCAATAATATTTTCGGGGTGGATTTTAAAGCGGGAATTAATACCGAAACCTATAAATACTATATCGATTTTGCCGCGAAAAATAACATCGAGTATGTAATCCTGGATGAAGGTTGGACCCGGTCAACCACCGAGATCATTGCGGATAATGACCAAATTGATGTTATTAAACTAATTGAATACGCTAAAACTAAAAATGTGGGAATTGTTCTTTGGGTATTATGGAAACCCTTGAGCGAAAACACCGAAGAAATACTAAAACTTTATAGTAGCTGGGGCGCCAAAGGAATTAAGGTAGATTTCATGCAGCGAAACGATCAGTATATGGTTAGCTCTTATGAAGAAATTGCAAGGATTGCTGCAAAGTATAAGTTGCTGGTTAATTTTCACGGTGCATTTAAACCTGCGGGTATCGAAAGAGTTTGGCCTAACATCCTGAATTATGAGGGTGTTAAGGGAGGTGAAAACAACAAATGGAGTGCAGATATCACCCCGGAGCACAATGTAACTATTCCTTTTATCAGGATGGCTGCAGGGCCCATGGATTATACCCCGGGATCGATGGTTAATACCAATGAGAAGAATTTCAAGATCAGGTTTGAAAGGCCCATGAGCATGGGCACAAGGTGCCACCAACTTGCCATGTACATAGTGTATGAAGCACCCATGCAGATGTTGTGTGAGTCACCTTCTATTTACTATAGAGAACAAGAGTCTGTCGATTTTATTTCTAAAGTTCCTGCCGTATGGGATGAAACAATTGTGTTGGAGGCAGCCGTTTCGGATTATATTTTAGTTGCACGAAGAAGCGGAAACGATTGGTATGTTGGCGGCATGACCGACTGGGGTGAGAGAGATTTGGAATTAAATCTTTCTTTTCTTCCGGAGAACAATAAGTACAAAATGACCATGTTCCGGGATGGCGTTAATGCCAACAGAATTGCCATCGATTATAAAAAGACCGAAGAAGTTGTAGACCGATCCTACAATAAGACCGTTCATCTGGCCAAAGGTGGCGGCATCGCTATAATGCTGGAGTATATTAATCAATAAACAGAAAGCATTACCATGGATTTTAGGGTGTGGTAGTTTTTTAAATAACTAACCTCAACAGCAATAACAGAATGATTATTTTTAGACCTGAAAACAACTCAACAACTAGCATTGTTACTAAAGGGATGTAGCACCTCAACTAAAATTGTTACTCTGGTTATTATTACTACAGGGCTTTCAATCCTGGAGTTATATTTCTTCAAACTTTCGCTCGAAGAAAGTAATACTATCGTTATAATTAGTCTAAGTTTTCTTCAGTGCTGGCTAATTATCTTATATGGATTCTTCATATTTAACACATTCAAACAGTTAAGATTGCCTGGTAAGTATTACAGGATAAGGAAGTTTGAAAATAAAGGTTTCTATAGTTTTCTGTTGGTTCCAAATTTTCAATTTATACTTGTAAATTCCTTCTTTAGATATTTGAACCCAAGGGTTTACCTTAAAGGGAGAACAAGAGATTATATTAAAATCTATCATAGTGAAACCCAACAATCTGAAACCGCACATTTATTTACAATAACTGTTACCTTAATTGTTCAGGGCTTGTATTTATATAATGGGGAAGTTCGGCAGTTTGTTTACTTAACAATATTTACAGTTATTTTTAATCTGTATCCAATGCTTCTTCAACGACAAAACAGAATGCTTCTTGAATCAAAATTTTCATCATTTCTTAAACTCGTGAATGAATAAAACAATATTTGAAATCCCCAAAATGGATTGCCCGTCAGAAGAGAACCTGATACGGATGAAACTGGATGGTATTTCTGATATTAAAAATCTTGATTTTGATGTCCAAAACCGAAAACTAACTGTTTACCACATTGGGTACATTGAACAAATTGAACAATCAATTCATAAACTAAACCTTGGTGGTAAAAAACTGATTACCGAACAAACTGCTCAGACTGATTTTAATGAAGATGCGAATCAGAAAAAACTACTTTGGATTGTTCTTGCAATCAACTTCGCCTTTTTCATTATCGAGATGGCAACGGGGCTGGTTTCAAAATCAATGGGACTAGTTGCCGACAGCTTAGACATGCTGGCAGATTCTTTTGTTTATGGAATAAGTCTTTTTGCTGTTGGTGGTTCTCTCATAAGGAAAAAGAAGGTTGCTAATATTGCCGGTTACTTTCAAATTACATTGGCCGTTATTGGGTTTGTTGAAGTGCTTAGAAGATTCTTTGGGACAGAAAACCTCCCAAACTACTCAATAATGATTATCGTATCAGTTTTTGCGCTGATTGCTAATGGAATCTGTCTGTATCTGCTCCAAAAATCTAAAAGCAAAGAGGCCCACATGAGAGCAAGTATGATTTTCACCTCCAATGATGTGATTATAAATTTAGGCGTAATCATAGCAGGTGTATTAGTGCTTTGGTTAAACACAAACAAGCCAGACTTAATTATTGGTGCTATCGTTTTTATCTTAGTAATGCAGGGTGCGTTCAGAATATTAAAACTTGGGCGCTAATCATAGAAATATTAATCTGTGTTGAATTAAATTTGACAGGTAAATAACCATGTAAAATTCCGGTTATCTAATAGTTAAATAGATTTATTTTTAATACAAATAATAAGTACGGCCATGAGAGATCTTGAAATTTTAATGAACCCCAATAAACTGGTTAAATATCTTAAAAAGCCGGCTCGTGAATTCAGCAAATATGATATCATTAAATTTATTGACGACCATGGTATTGAAATGCTCAACTTCAGATATGTGGGTGAAGATGGCAAGCTGAAAACCCTGAATTTTGTAATCACAGGTAAAGATTATCTCGAATCTATCCTTTCAACAGGTGAGCGCGTTGATGGTTCTAGTTTGTTCTCATACATCCATGCTGATCATAGTGATCTCTATGTAATCCCAAGGTTTAGAACGGCCTTTGTTAACCCTTTCACAGAACAACCTACGCTTGATCTCCTTTGTTCATTTTACACAAAGGATGGAAAACCTTTGGAAAGTGCCCCTGAGTATATTCTTAAAAAGGCATCCAACCTTTTCACCGAAGAGACCGGGTATACTTTTAAAGCTATGGGAGAGCTGGAGTATTATATTATCAGCGAGAAAAAAGACCTGTATCCTGCACAGGATCAAAAGGGCTATCATGCAGCTGCTCCGTTTACCAACTGGGAACCACTGAGAACGGAAGCTTTGCAAATTATAGCTCAGAGTGGAGTAAAAATTAAATATGGGCATTCAGAAGTAGGCAATTTTACAACAGAAACTCACATGTTCGAACAACACGAAATAGAGTTTATGCCTATTGATGCCGAAGAGGCGGTAGAACAACTTATTATTACTAAATGGATTCTGCGAATGCTTGGTCAGAAGTATGGGGCAACCATCAGCTTCGCACCCAAGATTACAGTGGGTAAAGCAGGCAGCGGGCTACACATCCATATGATGCTCGAAAAAGACGGCATTAACTATATGGCCGATGATGTGGGCCTTACTGATACTGCCAAAAAGATGATTGCCGGTATTTTAGATAAAGCGCAGTCGTTAACTGCATTTGGCAATACAATTCCTACTTCTTACCTAAGGCTGGTGCCTCACCAGGAGGCTCCCACCATGATTTGCTGGGGCGATAGCAACCGGTCTGTATTAGTTCGGGTGCCACTTGGTTGGATAGCTAAAACCAGCATGATCAAAGATGCCAATCCGCAGGAAAGAGCCGATGTGCCTTATATTCCAGGAAAACAAACGGTAGAATTCCGGGCACCTGATGGATCAGCTGATTTATACCACCTGATGGCAGGACTCATTCTGGCTGCAAAAGAAGGTTTACTTGCTAAAAACGCCCTTAAAAGGGCAAAGAATCTATACGTTGATGTCAATATTTTTGATGATGAACATAAGGACATCCTTGACAAATTGGAAGCCTTACCTACCTCATGTTACGACTCCGCACTGGCACTCGAAAAAGATGCTGAATTCTACCAGCAAAACCATATCTTCCCAAAAGGAACAATAAAAGGTTTTGCTAAAAGGTTAAAAGCTTTCGATGACCAAAACCTGAGTGAACGACTTTACAAGAAACATGATGAAATAAAGGTGCTGGTGGATCAGTATCTGCATTGCAGGTAATTCTTTTTGTTCCTATTGAAAGATTAAGCATTATATAGTTACATCATACCTATATGCAATGGTTAGAAAAATCTTCTTGTTTTTTTTATTAAATCCCGGGTGGGTTTTATCTAGCTATGCTCAGCAAACATTCTTCGGGCAACTGGCCGATTCAACCGTTACCTTAACCAACGATGATGTAACATACGATCCTTCCTATTATTCTATCGGTTATCCCAATGGTGATGTACCATCAGATATAGGTGTCTGTACCGATGTGGTGATCCGCGCTTATCGAAAAATGGGAATAGACCTGCAAAAAGAAGTGCACGTAGACATGAAAGCACATTTTTCTGAGTATCCTGACATATGGGGGCTCACCTCAACCGATAAAAACATCGATCACAGACGTGTGCCCAACCTGATGAAGTTCTTTGAACGAAACGGACGGGTAAAACCAATAACTGAAAATGCTATTGATTATATTCCGGGCGATATTGTTTGCTGGAACCTGGGTGGTGCCATTACTCACATTGGTATTGTAATCAACAAAAAATCAAATGATGGAGAGCGGTTCTTAATCGTACATAATATTGGCTCCGGACAAGTGATTGAAGACTGCCTTTTCGATTTTAGAATTATTGGGCATTATAATTATATAAAAGAATAGTAATTGAGCATCTGTAAATCTTATACTACAAAGATTTTATAAGAGCTTTAAAGACTAAAACAGATACCCCTAAGAGGGCTCGTAGAAACATATTAATAATGGAAGAATAGCTGGGCAAACCAATCACAGCCGACATAAATAATTATAACACATATTTTATTAATTCTTCAGTAATTCTTATCACGCAACTACCAGTTTGTTTATGAGACATTGCAATCATATTTTTTGTGCTTGAACTAATATTTTTTTATAAAGTCTCACGTATGGCGTTGAATAGTAGATATCTTATTATCGGATTATTGTTCTCCATTAATGTGTATGCCCAGGAAAAGCATATTAAAGTCTTCCCTTTCAAGTCAGCCATTATTGAATACAAATATGAGGCATCAGCAAGTGGCACACATATTAAGTATATCGATGATTACGGGTACAAACAGGCTGACTATATCTTGAAAGAGTTGAACTTCGGGGGCGTTACAGAAAAACAATATGAAACCATAATCCTGATAGGTAACAAAACATATACCATCAATTGGCAGGATAGCACTGTTGCCGTTGGCAGAAATACTACATACGACTATTACACACAAAACCAGGATAAAACAGGTGCTGAGGTATCAGAGGCAATTCTTAGAACAGCATATGGTTGTGAATTATCTGGCAAGAAAACATTTCTAAAAAAAGAATGTAAAGTCTGGATAACAAGCAAATCAACATTGCTTACCTGGAATGGTGTTGAATTGAAATCGGAAATCAATTTTATGACCATGATGGTTGAAAAGGCCACTAATATCAAGGTGAATAAAAAAATTAAGAACAATGTGTTTGATATACCTCAGGGTTTCAGGTACATATCAACTGATGTATATCAGGGCTTTCCCGGCTTAAAGTTAAATTTCGATACCGGTGCCCCGAAGCCATCAAGCTCTGATAGTCAAATTGAAGCAAGTTTCAGCGCAAGTGATTTGGGCGGCAACAATAGTTTTAAGTATTACACCGCTGAAAGTGAAGTGGTGCTCTCTGAAGGTGTGAATGACTACAATAAAATTGACCGAAAACTAATAAAATCACAACAATTCGAACTTTCAGATAATACGGTAGATCTAACAATGGCAAGGACCTTGATTTTCGAAACACAGAATGGTGAATTGGGGAAGCTGCAATTAAAAGAAATTAGTGAAAGTAAATATGAAATAAGATATGTGGTTTTTAGTCAGGATGGAACCATAAAATTTTATTCAGATGGAACTACAGAGATGCCGGGAGATGACTTTCGAATATTTAATAATGAAAATAAACTAACAATATCACCCATCGGTAAAGCAAGATGTTTTCTGTTGGGTTGGTAAAAACCAATAACTAAAACAAAAAGCCATAATGAAAAATACACACATTTTATTTTTAGCATTGCTATTGATTTCAGTAAGCAGTCTGGCAAAAAACACACCCATAGTGGGTGAATGGATACTTACCAAAGTAGAAATGGAGGGGAAAGTTGAAGAGTTATACACAAAGGTGAACTTTAAGGATGATGGGTATGCCGAAATGGAAGGAAGAGTATTCGGAACCTGGGAGTATAACAAAAAGTCTAAAACCATAACCATCAAATCTGAAATGGTTAAAGAGTTTTCGGGAGAGTGGGCCAAGTCTTCAGCCGGTAAGAGTGACATGATATTGAACGATTCAAAATCTAAGCTCTATTTCACAAAACTAGATGAGGAAAAAATCAAACAAGATAACCAGGCTTCTGGCCTTATGGGTGTTTGGCAGATACAAGTTGATGGTGAGACCGCTTATATGAATTTTGAGGCTCCTGATAACTTTACCAAAATTTCAATTAGTGAATACAGTAGTTCAAGAGGTGGCGGCAAATGGATTTATAATAAAGATGACAACACTGTTATTTTTATTGGAATTAGATCGTTAAGGGGCAAAAGTAACGTGAAGAACCTTTCAACAACTGATTTCACAATTGAAAATAAAGGCATAGTTGTAACCGGGAAGAGGATAGAACAGAATGCTGCTAACAGGGAGAAGTTAGGCTTTACTTCAGATGACATCAGTATGAGTCATAATAACGAAGAATCAAATATTACCTTAACAGAAGAAAACTCTTCCTGGGCCGATATGAACGCAAAGTTGGCTTACCTTAAAAACGTTAGTAAGCTAACCTATCAGCGCTCAACACTCATAACAGGCTTAAATGCATTTGCCACTGAAACGCTAACTGCAAATGTGTCTGCTAATGAAGAATATTACGAAACAACAATTGACGAAATTTTTGGAGAATTATCTGCTGATAGATTTGAAGAAGGCAATACTTTATACCCTCTTGCTTATGCTGATGGTTACGATTATAGAGTAACGGGTGAAGAAGAGGTTACTGTACCTGCCGGTTCTTTTACATGCAAAGTAATCGAACTGGCCGATTACGATAAAAAAGTAAAACTATATATGATTAACAATCGCCCGGGTGTATATGCTAAAATTGTTCTTGTCGGCAATGATTTTGATGAAGAAACATATGAAATGTATGAACTAGCCAAAATCGAAGGAGACTTTAATCCACAGGACAATGAGGCTGTTTTGGGTAATTGGCTTCTCACAAAAGTCAAGACTCCGAAAAAGGCCCAGGTAACTACTGCAAATTTCGACTTTATTAATGATGGCCGATTAATGGTAATGAATGCAGGTGGTACATCGTTTTTTAAATGGAGCTTCAATAAGGACAATAAGAGCGTAGTCCTTGATTTTGGTGACAATCCCAAGAGTTTTACTATTTCTCAATCCGCTGATGGGGAGATGGAGCTTTCAAATGATGAAGGACTTATTTATTTCTTTTTAAAATGGACCACTGCCAATAATGCTGATTCGCCATTAACAGGGTTATGGATGGCAATGAATGGTGATTATCCGTTTTCCATTTTAGATATTAGAAAAGACAACTACTTCTATGATATCGAGCAACGGGGTTATCTGCCGCTGGAAGATAATTATCCTCAATTAAGAGGGCAATGGATGTACAACCCCGGTAATTCTACCCTCGTGTTTAAGAGCAGTGATTACGAAAGTTCCATCATGGGTAAACATAATATTATTAAAGTTGATAACTCAACTCTTGTATTAGATGGTCGCAGGAAGTATACAAAAATTGATGATATAGCGCTTATCAAAAAGAACAACAGCGCATCCGGTCTTGAGGGTGTATGGAAAATAAAAAAGAAAGATGGTACTATTAAATATTATGAATTTGCATCACCTTATCAACTTAAATTTGGTTCTGATAAAGAGCAATTAATTAATTCCGGACTGTGGATCTATAATCCCGATACCCACAAGCTGTTTGTAAGCCTGGATAAGGATTATGTTCCTTTGGGTGGCTTTAATAAAATTACGGAGAAAACAGATGCTACACTTAAATTTGAAAATGGGGTGGTAGCAGAGAAAGTAGAATAGTTTTCTTTTATTAATACTACGCTCGGCGTAACTAAAAGCACCACTGTCTGGATTCATCAGGCAGCTAGTGCTTTTTCTATTTAATACTATTTCCCAAGGGGATTTGAAACATGGCAGTTAGATCAATACCTGCTATAGAAATCCAACGTTTCATTAATCGTTTCAATCCTTTGCTCATCCTTTTCAATCAGTAGCTCATGCTGGGCATTTTCTACCACATAAGCCACACATAATTTACCCATTGCTTGTGCCTTTTCAACAAACCGCTGATGCGCCATTACATCTACAATTTGTTCGTTCTCTGCTGAAAAGAGAATAAATGGAGTCTGAATCTTATCGATATTATTATTCATACTGTCGAATTGCTGACAAGACTTATAAACCCATTGATAAGTCGCTCCCCCTAATCTTGCTTTGGGTTCTTTTGCAAAGGCCGCATTCATCCTGTTATATCGAATTTCCGAACCTGATAGTTTGTTATCTTCAAAGGCAACCTTATCATCATGATATTTGCTTTCTCCCAATGCATATTTAGGCTCTTCGCTATTAAAAAGCTTAACAGCAGTACAACTGGGAGGAACCAATCCTAACATTGGAGAAGAAAATGCAGCAGCATTAAAATCATTTGGGTTTTGTTCTATATACGTCATTCCAATTGCTCCTCCCATTGAGTGTGCCAATAAATAGACTTTTTCATGATTGGCCACCTTGAGCATATTGTCGTAGAAAAACTTCATGTCATCTATAAAAAACTGAAAAGTGTCTACATAACCCATCTCAGGATCATCAATCATTCTGCCCGATAATCCCTGCCCTCGATGGTCGTGAATATAAACTGAGTAGCCATTATTGTAAAGATCAAAGATGATTTCTTTATATTTTATTGCCGCCTCGGTTCTTCCTGCGGATATCAGAATGGCTCCTTTTTCTTCTTTATTATGTTTAAATATTTTATAATAAATAACAATATCAGCCTTACCGGTAAATGTCCCTTCCTTCCCTTTCTCGTAGAACTGTTCTATTTTTTGAGTATAATTTTCATCTTTAAGCTGCTCTGTAATGGTAACATTGTATTTGTTCTCTTCTTTCTGCAGATGCTGAAAATTAGCTTTACAAGAAAATAAAAATAGTAGGATTACCAGTAAACTAAAGTTTGCCTGCTTCACGGTTTTATTTCTATGCATATTAATCTATATAAATATTACTGACTCACGATCTCCACCAAATCCTTCTCCAGTGTTTTCTCTGGATATTCAGTAATGCGCCCAATTTCTGCACCATCTCTATAGAAAACCATTGTTGGAACAAGTTCAATGGCATATTCTGCTTCCTCGCCCCCCGGGCTTACCAGCCTTCTTGGTTCCAGCTTTCTTTCCAGGGCATAAACAGTCATGGTGTTAATATCATACCCAACATAATCCAGAATTTTATAGAATTGAGGTACTTGCTGCTGACTGTCACTGCACCATGTTCCCAAGAACATCACAACTTCTACATCGTTAAGATTTTCGCCCACGTAATCCAGCGTTTCCGCATCTACCTGGTAATCCAGGTAACCCGGGGCAAACCATTCTTTATGGCCTTCCTTATTCAATCCATCCCAGTTTATTTCACCCACAAGAATAGTTTCATCGTTATAGTTTACGGTTTCCTGGTTTAGTGGTGGTTCTGAGGTACACCCAAAAGCCAAAACCACTGCTATTAAAAGTATCTTTTTCATTATTGAAATTGTAGGTTATGTTTTACCTGCAAATTAATAGGGTTTTAAGTTTTAATGAATGATATTGGTCATGTTAGATTAACGTACTTTATGATATCTCGTTTATATATAATCCTTTTTCTGATATTAGCTGCGTGTGCCAACAACTCAAAAAAAGTATATGCACCTGTGGCTGGCAGCGTATTTATACCAGTAACAGGTAATACCTGGAATATATCACCAACGGAAGATCAGATTGATCATGCCGGAATGAAAGTATGGAAAAATAAAAACTCGACCCTGAACACTTATTTCCATGTTAACAAAACCGGAAAGATTAAAGTCTCAATTGTGGGAAAAGTTGATGCCGTGGAATCATCCCTCCAGGTTTCCCTGAATCAGAAAACAATCAACATGACATTAAATAATCTTGATACGGACACCCTGTTGGTGGGCGAGTTTTATGTTGATAAGCCCGGATATCAACAGGTTTCTATACAGGGAATAGATAAAGAAGCTGAGAGTTTTGGAAAAATTGAAGGATTGGTGCTGCAGGGAGATATTATTGATAGTCAGGTAGTATTTGTGAAAGATGATTTCTACTGGGGAAGAAGGGGGCCTTCAGTTCATCTCAATTATGAGCTTCCTGAGAATGCAGGAGAGGTGGTCTGGTTCTATAATGAAATCACCGTTCCTGAAGGGGAGGATGTGATTGGTTCTTATTTTATGGCCAATGGTTTTGCTGAAGGCTACTTCGGTATCCAGGTAAACGCTGAAGATGAAAGACGTATTTTATTTTCGGTGTGGAGCCCCTACAAAACCGATGATCCTAAATCTATTCCGGAGGAATATAAAATTAAACTGCTTGGCAAGGGAGAAAATGTTTATACCGGTGAATTTGGCAACGAAGGATCCGGAGGACAGAGCTATTTGAAATACATGTGGAAAGCAGGAAACACTTACAGGTTCCTCCTGAAGGGTATCCCCGCTGATAATGAATCAACGGATTACTCCGCATATTTCTTTGCCCCGGAAGTTGGCCAATGGCAATTAATTGCAAGTTTTAGAAGACCAAAAACCTCAACCTATTTAAAACGACTACATTCCTTTCTGGAAAACTTCATTACCGAGACTGGATATATCAAACGAAGATTATATTACACCAACCAGTGGGCTTACACAACAGAAAGTCAATGGCATGAGCTAACCAGCGCCACCTTTACAGCCGATGCCACCGCCAGAAAGGGGGCCCGACTAGATTATTTTGGGGGATCTGAAGGCCAGCGGTTTTTCCTGCAAAACTGTGGTTTTACTAATGATAATCTTGAAATCGGTTCTAAATTAGAGAGACTTCCTTCAAATAATATTCCGGATATTGACTTCTCTTCTCTGCCCGCTAACAAAACAGCTGAATAGTCAATTATGAATATTTAAGATATAAACAACCGCTATGGCCGAACTTAAAACAAAACCCAACGAGGAAAGTGTCGATGAATTTCTAAATACCATAGAAAACCCTCAAAAGCGATCTGATTCCTTCAGACTAAAAGATGTCATGGAAAAGGTTACAGGGGAATCCGCAAAAATGTGGGGTCCCGGCATCATAGGTTTTGGCAGCTATCATTACAGATATGCCTCCGGAAGGGAGGGAGATTGGATGCTCGCAGGTTTTTCACCCCGCAAACAGGCCTTAACCGTTTACCTGATGGCTGGCAATGATCACTTCGAAGCAGAGAGGTCACAACTGGGTAAGCACTCTACAGGAAAGTCATGCCTCTATATTAAAAAACTGGAAGATATCGATGAGGCCATTCTCACAGATATGATCACAAAATCTGTGAAGATTATAAAGAAGCGCTACAGTTAATTCATTGGGATAAATTCCTTTTCTTGCTAAATCTTCTTTTATTTTGCAGCGTTGAAAAATTGCCATGAATTATTCGAAGATCTTAAGTGAAATTGAGCAGGAAATTAAGCCTCTTAGGCAGGAGGGTACACCTGCATCTTATATTCCAGAGCTTGCTAAAACCGATTCTGATAAGTGTGGCATTTCGCTTCAAACCCTTGAGGGAGGGGCATTTAAAATTGGAGATGCTACTGAACGGTTTTCTATCCAGAGTATTTCCAAGGTTTTTACCTTATCAATGGCGTTCTCAATATTAAATGAAGAGCTATGGAAGCGTGTAGGGGTAGAGCCATCGGGTAACTCTTTTAATTCCATTGTGCAGTTGGAGCATGAAAAAGGTATTCCCCGGAATCCGTTTATCAATGCCGGGGCCCTGGTTATTGCCGATATTCTAATCACCCATCTGGAAGACCCAAAAGCTGATCTTCTTTCTTTTGTTCATAGATTAACGGGGTCAAATGACATCAACTATAATCAAGCCGTTGTGACCTCAGAAAAGGCCCACGGTCATCTTAATTCTTCCCTGGTAAGCATGATGAAGGCTTATGGCAATATAAAAAATCCACCTCAGGATGTATTGGACTTTTATTACCACCAGTGCTCATTAGAGCTAAGTTGTGTTGAGCTCGCTAAAGCCTTTTTACCCTTCGCTAAATCATCTGAGGCCTTTGGCTGCGGTAAGATTAAACTGTCGCTAAGTCAACAAAAAAGAATTAATGCATTGATGCTTACAACCGGGTTTTATGATGAGTCGGGCGAATTTGCTTTTAAGGTAGGGCTCCCTGGTAAAAGTGGTGTTGGTGGTGGCATTGTAGCGATCAAGCCCAGAGAATATAGCGTAGCCGTTTGGAGTCCAGGGTTGAATAAAAAAGGGAATTCTGTTTGTGGCATGAAAGCACTAGAGTTACTCACAACCAAAAGTGGGATATCGGTTTTTTAAACCATAACCAAAAAACCAGTCTCTCGTTGCTGTAAAGTCTAATTTGATGCTTAAATAATGCTTTTTAATATTTTTGAGGTTATTTTTGAATACTCAATTAAATCCAATAACATGAAGAAAATTTTAACGTTAATGGCAGCGATTATTTTTGTTTTCGCGGCACAAAGAAGTTTGGCACAACCTGAAATTTACAGCACATCGGGTGGAGAAATGTTGTTTCAGTTTAGTGAAGTTAACAGTTTGCCAACCAACATGCGATGGACAGTTTTCCTGCACCTGGGTAATTACACCCATGTTGATTTTAATAATAATGTAGGGGCTTATACTGGCCTTGCTCTCCGAAATGTTGGTTTTATTGCCGATGATGGCCCCGAGAAACTAATTGTAAGAACTTATAACCTGGGTGTTCCGCTAGCAGTAAAAGTTGGCATGTTCGATAAACAACTGTATGTTTTTGGTGGTGGTGAATACGAATGGCTTTTCCACTATAAAGAAAAATCCTGGCCAAGCGGGAACGGCGATCGGGATGGTGAGAAAACCAAATACACAGAATGGTTTAGCAGCAGGGTAAATGCTTTAATGCCTTCGATATTTTTTGGTGTTGAGTTACCACGAGGGCTAAACGTTAAATACAAAATGTACCTGGGCAACTATATGAATGAAAATAACACCACAAATATTGGTAGCCGATCACTTGATGCGCATTTGAGCTATCTTTCTCTCTCCTGGAACATACCGCATAGCAGCTTTAAAACTACCGATTAAACTTGTTATAAATCATACTTGATGGGTATTGGTTAATATTAACCGATACCCGTTTTTTTGATAGAGTGTAAACACATTATTAATACCATTTAGCATATTTATTGATTATTAATTGAATATTTTTTCGAAATTCGGGGAAACTTAATTCATTATGAAATTTCGATCATCCCTTTTGCTGGTTTTAGCCTTTCTCTCAACTCAAGTGTTGGCACAAGATAAACCGAGAATAGTTGTTGATATACCAACCAACCAGAAACCCTGGAATAACATTAACTGGAATGAAAGCGAAGAGCAGTTTCAGTTTGCTATTGTTACCGACAGAACTGGTGGGCACAGACCCGGTGTTTTCATGGATGCAGTTCGAAAACTTAATCTACTCCAGCCTGAGTTTGTAATGAGTGTGGGTGACCTGATCGAAGGATACACAAAAGATACCACCCGACTCAATGCTGAGTGGAAAGAATTCACTGGATTTATCGACAATCTTGAGATGCCCTTTTTCTATTTGCCGGGTAACCATGATATTACCAACCAGGTGATGGAAGATAAGTGGAAAGAGCTTTTTGGGGTAACCTATTATCATTTTGTTTATAATAATGTGCTTTTCCTTGCGCTAAACACTGAAGATAACAGAAGAGGTGCCGGCAGGGGCACCATTGATGATGAACAATACGAGTACATTAAAAAAGTGCTGGAAGATAATAAGGATGTAAAATGGACGATGGTTTTTATGCACCAGGCCCTTTGGGTTCAAAAGGATACCAAGCGCTGGAAGGAGGTAGAGAAATTGCTGGAGACCAGGAAGCATAACGTTTTTGCAGGGCATTACCACCGGTACTGGAAAACTGTTCGTAACAATGGTAAATATATAGCCCTTGCAACTACCGGTGGGGGTAGCCGCCTGCGCGGAACAGCTTATGGTGAGTTCGACCATGTGGTTTGGGTAACCATGACGGACGAAGGTCCACTTTTGGCAAACCTGTTACTGGATGGCATATGGGATGAAAACATAGTAACCGAAGAAATTGTTGACCTGGTTAGAAATAAGCCATTCCCTGTTCAGGTTGAACCTGTTTATGTTAAAGATAAAAAGGTGAAAAATTTGAAAACGACTGTTAGGGTTACTAACAACAGCGACCACCTTATGAAAGTTAAGATTGAGAGCTACGTCCATCCATCTGTTGTATATCAATTGGAGCAATCAGAAATAACTGTTCAACCTAATGATGTTTCTACTTTTAACTTATCATTATCTAACCAACAAAGTGTTGATCTTACCAATATCGAACCGGTTACAATTAAAGCCGAGGTAACCTACCTGTATGAAGGCCGGGCTGATATTGTGTTTGATAACAATGTGTATTTTGCTCCTATGGACCATAAGACTGTACACAAGGCAGAGAAAAAAATAAAACTGGATGGTAACCTCAAAGAATGGGATAGTGAGTGGATTACAATAAACAATAAAACCGTTACCGGAAAGCCGTTCTATTTCAAAGGTGCCGATGATTGTACGGTTAAATTTGCAACCACCTATGATGATAACAATTTCTATATTGGGTTAGACATCAAAGACGATGAAGTTGTTATCAACGAAGATGCTTCACCTTGGCAACAGGATGCAATAGGTGTCGGAGTCGATGCGCGCCCTCAGCATATCAGTGCTATCAATAATGGTGAAGGACAATATGTAGAATGGATTATGTACCTGAAGGCATTTAAGGAAAAGAATCCTGTGTATAACCAGAAAGCACTGGCCGAAGGTGTTATTTCTGAATTTAAGAAAACCAAAAATGGTGTCCAGGTTGAGGTGGCCATACCACTCTCCGAATTGGACAAAATGCAAAAAGGTTCGTGGACAAGTGTGCGTCTGGCCATTGCCTATATAGACTCAGATAACGGTGGCAAAGAGACCAACCAGATCTGGTGGTTCCCTGCATGGAACACCGTGAATACCATTCCGGGATCGGGTATGATGTTTAAGGAATAGTTAAAACATCTGGTCGTAGGTTAACCTACGACCAGTTTATATTTTCATTTCCAAAACCCAAACACCTTTGGGAAAACCAGCTGATCAACCCCTGCTGCTAGCATGGCTCCTGTGCCATAAGCCACAATATCCAGAGGGTCGAACGTTACTCCAAAAGCATAGATATCGAAATATTGTAAGATTTCGGAGGTTGTGGCGCCCGCAAATATTATCAGTACTTTGAGCCACCACTTTCTAAGCCAGGGAAATGTTTTTTCATTTAGACTAATTAAAAAATAGAAACCAAACGGCAACATCACATCGGCAAAGTAGCTATGGTACAAAATATACCCCTTATATGGCAAATAGCTGGCTGGTCTGAAAATAAATGCCGTTGCAATTAAAAGCATAAGGGCAACTACCACATAAGTACGTTTTTTTATTTGGGCCAGATCTTCGGGAGTGAGTTCTTTCATAAAAAATGTTGATTACTATGATATCCTACGACCAGTTAATTTATAATTTATTTCAAGTTACAGGTCTCACCATCATAAGGGTAATCTTCACTGATCTCATCTACATAAAACACCCACTCTTCTTTAGTAAATCCACGGGTAATCAGGCCGCAAAGTTTATTAGCCATTACATCGATATTCATTGGCCATACCCTTATTTCTCCTGCATCAGCACCTCCACCAAACAAGAACCTGCTATCAGAAGAAAATGACATTGAGGTTGCCCATCCATACAAGTTCATTACATATGGCCGTGCACTCAGGTTTTTCATATTCCATACACGTATTTGTGAAGCCAGGCTGGAAACAGCCAGATATTGACCATCCGGACTAAACTTTATACCGGTTACTTTTTGCTGGAAGTCTGTAATAGTTCTAACACGCTGATTTGTCTCAGTGTTAAATAAATGGATAATGCCGCTAAGTTCACCAACCACCAGATATCTCCCATCCGGACTGAATAGTAAGGCTGTGTTTTCAACACTCCTATTGGCTGGGTGCGGAACTTGACTATTGCCATTATTCAAATCCCAGACAAATACATTCCCATTTGCTCCAGCACCGGCCAGATACCTGCCATCTGCACTGATCGCCAGATCGTTAATTTTTACTTCAGGCTTGATAAAGTCAGATATTGTTCCTGTTTGAATATCAACCTCCTGGACATTCATTCCTTTTTCTGAAAGGACAAAGTAGCGTGATTGTGATTCAAGCACCTCGATATCCTTGATCACACCTAAAAAGCCTGTAATCTTTGTTACCTGGTTGTTGTTATGAAGATCAATCACTTCCAAGTAATCCCTCTTTCTTTTGGAATCCCTGAAACTTCCAACTGAGAGAAGGTATCTTTCATCAGGGCTAAGAAGCATATCTTTAATATGATGTTCACCTTTCTGTTTTCTCATAATTGTATCGGCAGAAACTACGCCTTTCTCGATCTTCCAGTGTAGAATCTTGCCATTAGAATCTCCAGAATAAATGGAAAATCCCGAACCTTTTGTAATAGCTGATACCTGTTGATTGTGCCCTTGCAAAGATTGTGTGGTAATATCATCAAACCCACCGTTTTCGTAAGAAAGGGCAGAATAAATCCCAGCAAATACCTCGGTATTAAACACAGGACCTTCATGTTTTTTATTAAACTTATAAGCCTGTATAGCCAGGAGCCCTTTAAGCTGCGGATCGAGAAAGTTGCCGGTTGCTTTTAGGGCAAGAGCAGAAGCAGATGCCAGGTATTTTTGCCGTTTAGCAAATTCACTATTGTTCAAAGCTAATGCTTGTGCTTCTTGTGCAATTTTTCTTTGCTCTTCAAGTTGTAGCTTAAGTTGTTCTATTTCAGCTTTGAGACGTGCATTTTCTGATTTCAACTCTGTAACCTGACACTTACCGTGTGAAACTGCCAGCAAAATAATAATAGCCAATAATATGTTTTGCATACCTATAATGATTTTGTCATTTTACCCAAATTAACTTTTTCTACACTGGTAAACTTTACCTCCCTCACATATTTCATTTTGCCCCACAGATAGGTATTGCCCTTGAGTCCTTTGGTGGCTTTCATCCTACGGTTTAACCTCTTGGTTTCTTTATCTGTTGCTTTCCTTCTTGAACCCAGCTCACCATAGAGTCTTAGTCCGGGATAGGTAGAAAACCTTCTTCTAAACAAAGACTTGATCCAGAAAAGGGAATTACTGTTTACCCCTAAAACACATATCTTTTTATTTACTCCTGCATATCGGGGTAGCTTCTCGGGGTATTTTTCAAAATAGAATCCCGTCTGGTCATCATTTAAGAACATTGAACCGATGGGGGTCACAGTAGGGTTGCCATCTGCCGTTAACGATGCCACTGAAACATGAAAATTCGATCGAAAGCTTCTTCTGAAATGAGCTCTAATGTCTTGCCAGTTTTCTATGATATCCATAACTTATATTTTAAAATTACCGGCATATGAAAGGTCAATACCGGATTGGTGCTGAAGAAATTGATACGACAACCGATTGATCTGCCGGATATGAATATGATCATGAGCAAGCCAGTTAGTTAAAAATAACTCAGCCGTCATTGGTCCTAGCTTTGGATGGTGGTATGTGTTTTGCCAATTGGGGTCCTTTAATGAATTCAGCCAGCTGATTGAATAGGTCCTTTCGTCAAGAAACTCCTTTACCTTGGCTTCAAAGTTCTGACCAATGTAATCTCTTTCTGTTACCCATTTCTGTGGATTAAACATGGGTAACTGCTCATCAGGAT
>JBDLIU010000044.1:0-22039 GCA_039714715.1 Bacteroidota bacterium | reverse complement strand
CCCCCTAGTTTCGTAAGTTTTAATCCAGAAGGACCTAATGGGATATTAGCAGACGAAGCTAGTTTTAGATAGGCATAATTATACTGGTCTTCTTCTACGCCAATATCGATTTTGCCTTCAAGTCCAATTCCTGATAACTTACCTGTAAACGAACCTGAAAATTTTGTCTTATCCATGCTTGCCTTAAAAGCCACATAGACCGGAGATTTATCCAGTTCTCCTTCAATTCCTTTAATGGTTACTTTACCATCAGCAGCTATGTTTAGCTCTTTTACTGCCAGCCATGCCGCAGATCCTGAGACATTAATAGCCACTTTTCCGTCAATAACCAGCACACTATTCTCATAATTGGCTTTGTTCAGTTTTAAATTAAATCCTTTGTAAGTCACATTCCCCTCAAAGTTGAAGGATACCAACTCTCCGTTTTCTAAGAGAAAATCACTCACTTTAAGTGCGGCATTAAATTCAGGGTGTTGTGCTTCCAGATGTCCCTCAATCTTAGTAAGCTCAAATTCAGGGGTCAATTCCAGTTTAAGGTCAAATTCATTCAGAGACATACCAAATGCCGTGATTTCAGATGTGCTGAGTACCTTAGCTGAAATATTTGATTCTGTGTCCATCTGAAAAGTAACAGACAGGTCTCCTTCGATCTTGCCAAGATTGGACAGGTTAAATTTGCCATTACCTGAAGTGATTCTTGCCTCAGAGAAGTCTCCTTGAATGGGCACAACCACATCAAAAGTCATTTCCTCTACATTGGCTGTAAAACCTCCGGTTGAGAATTCAGCTCCTTGAAGAGCACTTAGTGTTCCTGACAACACACCATCATCAGCAATAGAAGCGTCTGTTAAGCTTGCCAGGTCTGTTTCTCCTTTTCTGATGTAAAGGTTAAGGTTTTCTACATTCTGATAGCTGAAATCTCCTTTAAGACCATCACCATTAAACGAATAGGTGATCTCCCCTGAAACACCTGAATCTATAAATAACAGCTTCCCAATTTGTACATTATCATTTAAACCAACATTGAAATGAAGATAGCTATCGTCACTGATACGGATTTTCGAAGCATCTCCTTCTGTTCCGGTCATGTAATCTTCATCTGTTTGAAGTTTAATCGCTAAATCGGTTAATTTAATGTTCAATGGCCCAAGTGGTGGAGAAGAAATATTTACCTGATTGATGATTATTTCAAGGTTTTTATATTGCTCCTTGCTTCTATGCTTTTCATAGTTAATTGTGGCATCGGTAATCATAATCGGATCACCTTTAAGTCCTTCAGGTTGAATAGATAGTGATGCTTTAGCCTGCGTGGCACGCCATTTTCCGCTCTCTTCACCCGATACTCCTGAAATGGCTATGGTAAGAGGGCCAAACGTTTTTATTCCATCAAATTCAGCATCATAACTACCCCAGGTAATATTTCCATCCTTATCAATGGTAAAATCTTTAACATTTGCAGCTACAAATATTCCTTCTTTATCAATTTCAACATAAGCATTCAGCACCAATGCATTTATTCCCTTATCCAGGTTTGCTTCCTGGATAATTACATGAACACCTTCATAATCAACCTCGCCATTGAAGCTAAATTTCTCAAGCTGACCATTTATGACTTTAAAACTATTCACTGACAGATCTACTCCAAATTCTTCATGTTTGGCCTTTAATGTTCCTTCCAAAGCAGTAAGATTTAGATCTGCATCAAGGTCAATACTTAGATTGAGGTCGGAGAATTGCATACCGAATGCTTCCAGACTTTCAGAATCTATAGTTGCCGTTGTTTCATTATTCAGAATTTCAACATTAGTAGTCAAAACGCCATTTATCCCTTCGATACTTGAGATTACTATTGTTGCAGAACCTTGCTCAATCATAAACTCCCCTCCTAAATCATAGTGGATATCAAAATCCAGTTTTTTAATATTCATTGTAAGTCCAGATGCTCCAAACTCTACCTCCTGAATTAAGCGCATTCTGCCTGTAAGCAATCCGTCTTCATCAAATTGCCCGTTTTCAATACTGGCCAGGACTTGATCTTGCTTAATCAAATCCAGATTAATCCCCTCTATTCCATTAAAATCGAAACTCCCTGAATATCCATCCGATGATTTTTTAAACGTATATTTAAATTCACCTGTCAAACCAGCGCGAAGGATGGCCAGATTGGTTAAAGCTTTATCCTGATTAAGATAGGCCTGCATATGTATACCCCCAGTGATATTCCCATCCGCATCAATTTCCAAATCAAGATTGAACACCCTGGCTCCAATGCCTGCTACATCGCCAATGTCTTTCCCTGCTTCATCATTCCATTTGAGGTTGGCAGATAGTAACTCACCGGTTGTGCAGTTTTTTGTATAGGAAAACACAGCTGATTCAATCTTGAATTCTTTCGAGATATCCAGGTCAACCTCTTCCATTTTAATATCGACAGAAGCTGACACCTCATTATAAACACATTCCTCTCCGGATTGCTCTGGTTCTTTATCTTCATTTGCAGTAACTATAATTGGCCCAAATTCAAATTTTAAACCATTATCAACAGGCGAAGTGCTTCCTCCCTCTTCACTTGCTGTACCTGCAGATGACTCCTGTACCTTACCATTGCTATCAACTGTAATTATATTACCACTACTATCAATATATTGTTGTGTTTCTCCTTCGGCCGGAGGTTCAACGATAGTCTCAACGCCATCAGTAACTACAATAAGATTACCCTCTGAATTAGTGTACATTGAGTCAACTGCAATAGGTTCACCAGGAATTTGTTCTACCAAAAGGCTATCACCCTCAACTGAAGTAATAGAATCTGTTTCAGCAACATCAGATATACCTCCCTCGTCTGTTTCATCCTTATCCAAATCATACATCATGGCACTGTTGGGATTGTAAACAGTAGTTACATTCCCGGAAAAAACCTGTCGATCTGTATTAACCTGAATATCATCAAAACGAACTTTTGCTTTAACAAAATTTAAAATTGGAAATGAAGCAATTCCTGTTCCCTTGTAGTGCCCATTGCTATTGCTTATACTATCCAATTCAATCTTAAAATCACCAGCAACGATTCTATCCCCTTTACTAAGTGTGTTGATTGGCACCTTATTCTCCAGATCTATGTTCAGGTCCAGATCTCCACAGGTAAATTCGTTTTCATTATTGGTGGTTGACAGGATTACAGGCTCCGATTCTTCACTTAGCAATGTGCCACATGCAGATTGCAATACAACCTCATATTCAATACCAGGTTTTAGTTTATCGAGCCTCAAAGTTGGCATATAGCTGAACTTCTCAAACCACTCTGCACCTTCAGAATTCTCCCTGAAAAGAATATTAAATGCCGAATTGGTTGGTGATGGCTGCCATTCAAGGTTTAGGTAGGCATTGGCAGCTTTGCTCGCATTAATTTCTGTTGGAGGATTACAGATTTCTCCAAATGTAAAAGCCTTAACCTCTGAATATCCGTGATTCTTGAACAAATCTAATTGGTCTATGCCCGCCAATGCCTTAGCCTTTAACTGGAATGCATATCTTCTCCCTGGTATTAATGGTGGCTCAGCTAAGCCATAAATAAAGTAGTTGTTTGATGTTATTGTCTCAAAAATTGGATTGGATGTATTTATTGCATCATTCGGATTTCTGTTCTCCGGCCAGATTTCAACTATTTTCAACTCATACTCTGTACTAAAGCTTGAATTCGGGGATCCCTTATGTCTTGGAGTCCATTGAAATCGAACTGTCTGCGGATCAGAAGCTGTTACTACTTCATTATCAATGGGAGAGTTAATAATAGGCGGATCATTTAAGATCAACCATGCTGTGCTAAAAGCTGAATTGGAAATTTGAACACCACGATTATACTCCAACACTTCCATCGTAAACCGATATATCCCTTCCGGTAATGCCCCTGTTCTTTCAAATTGCGATCTCGATAATCCTGCCATATCCAGATTTTCAGGATTAAAATATTCCTGAAGCTCATCCCCAAATATTTGTGTTGGTGATCCGCTTAACAATGTATATCGCGATCCGATGTAACTTTCCTTTGTTCTAATCTCAATTCCATTGCCTTCAATCAATAACCTGAATCTTACATCCAGGCTTGGTCTTGACAAATCTGCTAAGTAAGCCTGGAAATTTAATCTTGTGCTACCTGTAGCTGTATAATCGGTTAAATAAATTGAATAGGGAGGTGCAATATTCAATGTTGCCTGAACAGGGTAAACCTGACTAAAAGAAACTACGCCCTTTACCATAAAAAGAAGCAACAATATGAGTTGAACGATATGGCCCTTACCCTTTATCATCTAAATGAATAGTTGTAGCCGATTGTTCCTGTAACTTCAGAAGTTTTCGTAATTGCCTCAGCTTTTCTCTGCCGCTGAACAGAGATCAAGCTCAACTGAAAATTATGAGATTTCTTCAATTTATAACTCAATAACAATCGGGTATTGATAGTTGAGCCAAAAGTTGCTCCTGTTGTTACTCTATTATATGCTCCTGAAATAGATGATCTCAGATTCTTATTCAAAAATAACTTTGAAACCGTAAGTAAAGGGCCTATTACATTTGTGTTTACATTAGGATCAGCATTACGTTGCATGTTTAACATGGCGCTGAAATTCAATCCAATCGGTACAACCGAGTGCATATAACCACCATTGAATGTTAAAAAGTTAGAGCTTGTAGGTTGAAGAATTTCTGCCTGCTCGTCTTTAGTCTGCATTAAGGTAAGATTCCCTATCAACGACTGCTGAACATCCTTCCTCCTTGACAAGACATAGTTGAATCCTAAGGTTGCATTCTGGGCAACCTGGCTATAATTAAGGGTATCAAGTCTATCGTATGGTGTTAAATAAGCAAGATCCAGATAATCATTGTTGATATTCGTAAAGGTGGTATAGTTTGAATAGCCAAGATTGAAATTCAGCTTTTCACTTGCGGACATGCCCAACGCCATAGAACCAACCATTCTTTTTGATCCGCTTACTTTTGTTTTCTCAAGATTATCCTCCTGTATACCAAGACTCCCGGTAAGCTTTGCTTTTCCTCGAAGCATATTCAGGTTTCCATTAACTGACAGGTTATAAAAATCATTGTTGAAATAGTAAGCTCCGTGTGTTTGATAATCTGCTCCAACTCTTTCGTATTTTAATCCAACTGAATAAACTTTTTCAACATAATTTATTGAGGTATTATAGGCAGAGTAATAGGCTGATGAAACACGGGGAGTAAACATCCCGAATTTTGTCAAGGGTTCATCTGAGTTAATTGATGAAGCAGTAATGTCCCTCGTCAGAGCACTTGAAGCATACTCCACCTGTAAAACCAACTTATCAAACAATTGCTTACTAAAACCAAAACTGGCGACAAGGTTTTCTTCTGGCTTTATTTCTTCTTCGATCAATTCTGATATCAAAGAAGTAGCATCATCTAACGATTTAAATAAAATAATCTGGACATAATTGAGTTGATCTCCATATTTCACTTTTAGTGAATAACCCATTCGCTTATAAGAAGATGGTAGGCTATTTGTATCTGTGGTATCCTTTAGTACAGCTTTTTGAAGCCTGCCATACATTAGACCAATCTCCCATTTATCGGTGGGTTTAAGATCAATTGCCGCTCCTTCGAAGATATGACCGTTTAGTGTATATGGCGAGTAACTTACCGATGTATATCCAAAATGGCCAGTTGCCCATTTGTAGGTAGGGTGCAGGCTAAACTGATTGAATGGTTGTCGGAATTGACTCTGCTGGTTCGAATAGGTAAATGAAAAAGGAAGGGATAAACCATAAATATCTAAGGCAATTTGTCCTCCCAGGTAATAGTTATACGGATCTCTTCTGTTGTCTAATCCCAAAGAAGCATAGAAAACCTGGTTTACGGATAGCCCACCTGATATTGAAATCGGATTCTCCTTCCCTACCTGGGATAAATCCTGAGCATCCCCATAGAATGGAAATGAAAAGATTATCGAAACATAAAGAAACCTAAAGATTCGGCTTGCCATAAAAATTGAGCCTTTTAATGCTTCTAAGATTGATTAAACAATTAATCTTTAACCGTAATCCTTATTTTCTCGTATAATGTCTTTGCCTGCTCAACCTGGTGTTCTGGAACTTTTGAACTGATTTTTAAATATCTTATTCGCTTACAGTCAAACAAGGGTGATATATCTGAAACTGTTGTTTTTGAAACATTAATGTCCTCAATATTGACACATTTGTTCAATGCGGAAATATCCGTCACTGAAGTTTCTGAGATATCAATCTTTTCTAAATTAACGCATTCACTTAGCAAAGAAATATCACTAATCATTGTGCCTGAAACATCTAGAGTAGTAAGGTTTAATTTGTCTTTTAGAAAAGAAAGATTATCCAATTTGCTATCCGAAACTTTTAGAATTTTTAACTTAGGCATATTAACTAAAGCTGAAAAGTCGGCTATTCCAGTACACCAAGAAGCATCTATCCTTTCCATTTGAGTACAATTCTCCAGAAAATCTAATGTGGTTATTATTTTATTATTGGACATTGAAATTTTCTTCAAACTATTTAATGACTTAAATGGTTCTAAGTTTTCATCATTAGCTTGTTTATTCATATAAATATTAATCTCTTCAAGGTATTCCAATTTTGCTATTGGCTCATAATTTTCAAAAGTGTGACCAAATCCATATAGATTAAGTTTTTTAATTTTAGGAGTTCCTTCTAAAAAGGAAATTGAACTTACTGAACTCATATAAAAACTTACATCTTCTAAATTGGTAAGGACTTTTAGAGCATCAGTATTTTTAACTTTAGTTGCATAGAAGTCTAGCTTTTTCAAACTTACTAGTGTTTTCAAAGGATTAAGATCAAGCGGATTATCATTCGATGATTTCAATGAACTAATTTTCAACTCAGTAAGACTTGTTAGCTTGTTAATAGAGTTTATATTATTAATGAATTCATTTCTACTCGCAATCTCTAATTTTCGAATCCAACTTAAGCTAGAACATACTACATCAAAATCTTCCTGTGTAGCCAATTTGCTAATGGCAACCCTTTTATTACTAACATTTTCAATGCTATTGATTGTTTCAATAGCTTCTTTTGTTGCACGGTTAATTACTATTTCCCCGTATTTTTTTTCAAAATCTTTAACCTCATTCTGAGAAAAGGAATTCGAGAAACTTATTGTAATGGCTATTCCAATGATTAGTAGTTTTTTCATAGGTCAATATTTATAGATTATTAAATTGATTTGTTTCTAAAGTGTAAATTCCAAGATTAAGCCTGCTTGGATTAATTATAGGATAGTATTGTTGTTTTTCTAAATGAAAATTATTCTTTGCCCCACAACCTATTAAATATGTTATAGATATCTGATATATTGGTAGTTTGCCAATAGCAAACCCCAAGACTTTCTTAGCTGTCTCTAACAAATCATGGGTTATCCTAAATAAGGATAAAGTAAAGTCATTGAAATAATAATGGAATATTTTAAGCCAGCTTGCCATAAAAATTGAGCACAGTATTCAAAAATTACATTACAAGCCATTTCTAAAATGAATAATATTATTGTTAATAACAAGTGAGTGTATAAGATTTTTGCCTATTGCTACTTTTATTGTTATAAGTCACTTAATTTGCAACTGGTAAATAATTATGTCAGAAAGGAAAATTATTGGTAAGAAGGTTCTTGTAACAGGAGGTGCAGGATTTATAGGATCTAACATTATAGAAGTGCTACTTGAGCAGGATAATACTGTTATTTGTCTTGATAACTTCTCTACAGGAAATCGAGAGAATATCGAACCTTTTCTTGAAAATAATAATTTCACCTTTATTGAGGGTGATATTCGTGATCTTGAAACATGCAGCAAAGCCGTTGAAGGTGTGGAAATTGTGCTTCACCAGGCTGCACTGGGTTCTGTTCCCAGGTCGATTAAGGATCCAATTACTACTAACGCGGTGAATATTGGCGGGTTTATCAATATGCTAACGGCTAGCAAAGATGCCAACGTAAAACGGTTTGTCTATGCTGCCAGCTCTTCAACCTATGGCGATCACCCCGGATTACCCAAGGTAGAGGATCGAATTGGCAAACCTCTCTCTCCTTATGCTGTTACCAAATTCGTAAACGAGCTTTACGCAGATGTGTTCTCAAAAACCTATGGTATGGAATGCATTGGTTTAAGATATTTTAATGTTTTTGGAAAGAGACAAGATCCGAATGGGGCCTATGCTGCTGTAATCCCCAAGTTTATCAACCAGTTATCCAGTGGTGAATCACCCACAATTAATGGTGATGGGCTAACCTCTCGTGATTTTACCTATATCGATAATGTGGTTCAGATAAACCAACTGGCAGCATTAACAGAAAATCCCGAAGCCATCAACCAGGTGTATAATGTGGCATTCGGTGAGAACACAAGTCTGAATGAGATGGTAGGGCTTCTCAAAGAGTTAATCTCCAAAAAAGATTCTTCTGTTGCTAATATCGAAGTTAAATATGGCCCCGAAAGGCCCGGTGATGTCAGGCACTCATTAGCGGATATAAGTAAGGCAAAAGAACTGTTGGGATACAACCCTGCGATTGATTTTAAAACCGGGATAGATCTGACGGTGAATTGGTTTAATAGCTAAATCTTGACAAATTTTATTTTAAACTCAGGATATTTGTGTTCTGACCAGGTCGTTTATTGAACCTAACAGATATGAAAATACTTTTTGTCTTTGGTACAAGACCCGAAGCCATTAAAATGGCTCCCCTTATTAAAACATTTCAAGGTGATCCCCGCCTGAAAACAGTAGTATGTGTTACAGGTCAGCATAAAGAAATGTTGTACCAGGTGCTGGAATTTTTCAAGATCCAGCCAGCGTATGACCTGGCGTTGATGAAACCTGACCAGACTATCTATGATATTACCTCTGCTGTCTTAGCAGGACTCAAAGACATCCTTGACAAAGAAACTCCTGACCTAATTTTCGTACAGGGGGATACCACAACAGCTTTTACAGGAGCTCTTGCCGGCTACTACAACCAGGTAAAAGTTGCCCATTTAGAAGCCGGGCTTCGAAGTGGCAATATGTACTCTCCGTTTCCTGAAGAAGGGAACAGAATTCTTGCAGGGCATCTGGCAAGCTATCACCTGGCTCCAACCCAAAATGCTGTGGATAACCTTGCTGCTGAAGGGATTAATAAAAATGTTTATAAAGTAGGAAATACCGTTATCGATGCCTTACTATTAGGACTGGATATCCTCAAATCGAGTGATCAAAAAGATATTGAGAAGCAGTTTGAAGATATAGATTTATCAAAAAGGATCATTCTCGTTACGGGGCACCGAAGAGAAAGTTTTGGTGAGCCATTTGAAAATATGGTGAATGCCATTAAAGAAATAGCTGAAAATTATAGTGATGTGGAGGTAGTTTACCCGGTTCATCTTAATCCAAACGTAAGAGGGATTGTGAACAAGGTATTAAGCAATACTCCTAATATTCACTTGATCGAACCACTGGACTACCCTTCACTGATATGGTTAATGGAAAAATCGTATTTTGTGCTAACCGATTCGGGCGGAATTCAGGAAGAAGCTCCTACGCTGGGCAAACCGGTACTGGTGATGCGCGACATAACAGAAAGGCAGGAAGGGATTGAAGCAGGAACGGCTAAACTGGTTGGGACGAACAAACAGGTAATCATTGATGAATCGATAAAATTGCTTGACGATCCATCTGCTTATGATAAAATGGCCAGGGCTGTTAATCCATACGGTGATGGTTCAACAAGCAAACAGGTTTTGGAAATTATTAACTTTACACAGGCTAATCAATAAACTTCAAATACATGAATTTCAGTGTTACAGCCACCATATTTATTTCAGGTTCAGTTTCACTGTTATTAATGCCTCTACTGATCAAACTATTCTCTAAAAAGAATATTGTTGATAGAATTGATAGCAGGAAGGTTCATAAATATAATATCCCCACGATGGGCGGGATGGGAATATTTTTTGCTTTCATTTTAACGGTTTTATTGCTTGGATCCTTTGATCAAATAGCTGCCCACCGACTTGAATTATTTACCCTGGCTCTAATGTTTGTGGTTGGTTTAAGAGATGACTTGATTGAGTTTAAACCTATCTCCAAGTTAATTGCACAAATTATCCCTGCCATACTTTTAATTTCTCTAGGTGATTTTGTAATCCTCTCATTTTATAACTTTCTCGGAATCCAGGAAATTCCTTATTGGTTTGGGGTTATCCTAACAATTGTTCTGGTTATTGGCCTTACAAACTCATATAACCTGATTGATGGCCTTGATGGTTTAGCCTCGAGTTTTGCTTTAATCGCTTCAATTATTTTCGGCATATGGTTTTACATCCAGGATATTCAATTTTATAGTTTCTTAGCCTTTGCATTTTCCGGTGCCCTAATAGGTTTTCTTTACTTTAACTGGCAGCCTGCTAAAATATTTATGGGGGATACCGGTGCCTTAATTATTGGTTTTTTGTTCTCAATCCTGGTAGTCAGGTTTATTAACTTTAATGACGCACTGCCTTCCGGAACTTTTTTGAAGTTTAATTCAGGAATTGGAATGGGGCTAAGCGTCTTATTTATCCCGGTTATTGATACCCTCAGGGTTATTATTGTTCGTCTTTTGAGTAAGAAATCACCATTGAATGCTGACAAAAATCACATCCATCATGTTTTACTTAGAAAAGGTTTAAACCACGGACAGGTAACGATAGTGTTAGTTACTTTGAATATTATTATAGTAGCACTTGCTTACTTACTAGACTTTTGGGGTGCGAATATTGTCGTGTTCGCACTAATCTTGTTAGGAATTGTTTTAGGTATAGTATTAAAATATTTGAATAACGATTCGAAGGTTATTGAAAACAATGCATCCCGATAATTCAAAGGGATTAATACTACGTAGTGGTTTTATAGTCTTTCGGAAGCAATCCCGCTTTCCAGCCCCGCTTTAACATCAAATACCACTGTATGTGAGTTCTTCAGCTGAGCCCAATCAAGGCTTTCAAATGCTTTGTGCTTAACTGCTAATACAATGGCACTATAATCTCCTTCAGGTTGATCTAGTAAATCAAGGCCATATTCCTCTCTTACTTCCTCCTTATCGGCATGTGGATCATAAACTTCCACCTTAACACCATAATCAGTCAATTCTTCTATAACGTCAATTACCCTGGAGTTTCGGATATCCGGGCAATCCTCCTTAAAAGTTATACCCAAAACTAATATTTTAGCATCCTGAGCTGCACCTTTCTTTGTCAGAAGTTTCATTACCCGGTTAGCTACATAAGCTCCCATACCATCATTAATCCTGCGTCCTGCTAAGATAACCTGAGGATTATATCCAAGGCTTTCAGCTTTATAGGTAAGGTAATATGGATCAACGCCAATGCAGTGCCCCCCTACCAAACCAGGCTTAAATGGCAAGAAATTCCATTTGGTACCTGCTGCCTCAAGTACTTCATGAGTGTCAATACCAATTTTGTGGAATATTTTGGATAGCTCATTTACAAAAGCAATATTCAAATCCCGTTGAGCATTTTCAATTACTTTAGCGGCCTCTGCTACTTTTATTGATGAAGCCTTATGTGTTCCTGCAATTATAATATCGGAATACAAAGCATCTACCTCTTCCGCAATTTCTGGTGTACTTCCACTGGTAACCTTCTTAATGGTAGATACCCTGTGTTCCTTATCACCTGGATTTATCCTTTCCGGAGAGTAACCACAATAAAAATCTTCATTGAATTTTAATCCTGATTTTTCCTCCAGCAATGGTACACAAACCTCTTCGGTAGCACCCGGGTAAACAGTAGATTCGTAGATAACTATATCCCCTTGTTTAAGAATGGTTCCAATCGCAGAGCTTGACTTTTCCAAAGGAGTTAGGTCGGGTTTGTTATGCGCATCTATAGGTGTAGGAACTGTAACAATAAAGTAGTTACAATCTTTAATGTCATCCAACGAATCAGTAAAAGAAAGCTGAGTGGCTTCCTTTAGCTCATCAGGGGTAACTTCTTCTGTTCTATCTACACCAGACTCCAATTCATCAATTCTGGATTTATTTATATCAAAGCCTATTACTTCTCTTTTTTTGCCAAATTCAACCGCCAACGGCAATCCAACATAGCCTAAGCCAATAACTGCAATTTTTTTCATTGTGTGTTTCTAAAAAATGAGAAACAAAAATAGGTCTTATTTTGTTAAAATCTTTATAGAACAACCTGTTCTCTAGGTTCTTTAATTTTATCTTTGCTAACTAAATTACAGATGCAATGATAAAGATAGGATTAATAAAGGAAGGCAAGATTCCTGCAGACACCAGAGTACCTTTAATACCAACAAGGGCTAAGCAATTAATGGATGATCATCATGGATTTAAAGTTATTGCCCAATCAAGTGATATTCGTTGTTTTAAGGATGATGAATACAAAAACCTGGATATTTCTGTTAAAGAAGATATATCTGAATGTGATGTACTTCTTGGTGTAAAAGAGGTACCCATTAAAGATCTGATCCCTGATAAAACCTATTTTTTCTTTTCGCATACAATCAAAGAGCAGCCTTATAACCGTGAGCTTCTAAGGGAAATTCTAAAAAAGAAAATTACACTAATTGATTACGAGGTTTTAACCAGCCAAGAAGGATGGCGTATTATCGGTTTTGGCAGATGGGCTGGGATAGTTGGGGCCTATAATGGCCTTCTAACCTATGGTAAAAAACATAATCTATTCCAGATAAGAAGGGCCAATGAATGTTTCGATTATGAGGACCTGAAGACAGAATATCCAAAAATAGAGTTGCCACCTGTAAAAATCGTACTTACCGGTAGTGGCAGGGTTTCCCGTGGTGCTATGGAAGTACTGGATGATGCAGGTATCAGGAAAGTGAGCCCGAAAGAGATTCTTAATCAATCATTTGATGAGCCCGTTTATGCTCAGCTGTTTTCTTACGATTACAATTTACATAAAGAAAGGATAGACTTCACGGAAGAGGATTTCATCCATAATCCAGATCTATTTGATCCTGATTTCCTTAAGTATACCGAGGTTGCTGATATCCTTATTGCAGGTTCTTTCTGGCACCCCGACTCCCCTGTGCTATTTACAAAAGAAGATTTGCAGAATGAGCATTTTAAAACTAAGGTTATTGCAGACATCACCTGTGACATTGAGGGATCTATACCAACAACCCTGAGATCTACTGTTATTGCAGATCCGTTTTACGATTATGATCCAGATACATACACAGAAACTGAAGCATTCTCCGATATTAATAATGTAACTGTCATGGCAATTGATACACTTCCGAACGAATTGCCCAGAAATGCTTCTGAAAATTTTGGAGAGGACCTGGCAAGCCGCGTTTTACCGTTACTTCTTGGTAACGATGAAGAAGATGTAATTGGCCGTGCCACCATAGCGAAAGATGGTGCCCTGACAGAACATTTTAAATATTTGGAATCCTATGTGAATGAGTGATCGATGATCTCATCCTCTACTCAGACTGGATAACAAAAGCAAAGGATCTAAGTGCAATTGTTAGTGCTATGGGAATAAGTGCATAATTAAGTGCCTGTGGAAGAAACACCCATAGAATAACAAGTAATACCCCAAATAATGCAGTTACTAAGAAGTACCAATTAAGCCACCTGGGCCTACTTCTCTTAATAAACCAGAACGCCACAACAAGATGTATTGGCCAGGCCCATAGTATATTCAGGTTCCATGCTGCCGCAGCGTGATCTGTGGCAAGCCACAGCAACAAGAAAAACAATCCCAGCAGTCCAACAGTCAGGAATAGTACAAAATCAAAGACCTTTAACTTCTTGTTCTTCTTTATAAAAATCACCGTTAAAAGCGCCACCACCCCGAAGAAGATCCAAAACGCTCTCATTGGAGTGAAAAATATAGCCTCTACTTTATCGCTCTTGGCCCAATAGATATTGCTGGTACTTTTCACGGCAGGTTTCCAAACATCTCTAATCTCAATTTTTGCCATACTAAAAGCGCCCAAGACATAATCTGGCAGAAATGTATACTCCATATTATTCAATTGCTTATCCATAGGGATACCAAGACATAAATCTATCCCTAGTTTCCCCCACGGGAAGCCTTCTGCTGAATAGTGATCGGTTAAGGTTCTGATCGTCAACCCTGGTTCATTAACAAAATTTTCATCAAACCTGAATTCGCTGCCCAATGATTCAACAAAGACATCGCCTATTTTGGTAGCACAATTATCATAGAAATAGTCATAATAATAGTTGGCATTTTCGGTCTTTGCATTGTTCTGAAGGTAATCAAAAACCTTCTGTTTTTGTTCTAAAGATAGATTTAAGACCTGTTCGGTTATCGATCTGTCGTTATAGATATAATGTTCTTTAAGTCGCTGGTAATCCTGTACTGCAAGTTTATAGATCAGGTACCCCTTAGCAAAATTGAGGTAAAAGTTAGGCTGATCAAAATCAAAAGTACCATAGTTATAAGCTGCATCATACCTCATTGCAGGATCATTAACACGAATAGCTGAATGTCCGAAACAAGAGTATAGATCCTTCTTGCCCGGGCCAATGGTTAGGATACTTATCTCAGCTTTTTCTGACAACTGTTGGGCATTTAGCCTGATTGATATTTCTCCAAACAGAAATATTAACAGGAACATTCGTATTAAATATGTACTTTTTATCTTCATTTACTCAATGATAAAATGTTTTTAATTAGCTTGGCTTATATTAATTGATTTGATGACTGGCAGTTTTCGAGATAGTATAAATTTCTTAAGCAAGATTACACTTGCTAAAGTATTAAATATAATTTCGATTACCATCAGTTATTATATATCGCGTATTTTTCATAAACCTATTCTTTGGGGCAAACCTATTAGTCTATCTATAGAACCCACTACGACCTGCAATTTAAGGTGCCCTGAATGTCCAAGTGGTTTGAGGTCTTTCACCAGGCCAACCGGTATCATTGACTACCAACAATATAAAAAGTTGATTAATGAACAAAAAAATAGCCTGAGTTATCTTCTGCTATATTTTCAGGGAGAGCCCTACCTCCATCCCGACTTCCTGAAACTTGTAAATTATGCTTCCGGTAAAGGAATTTATACGGCCACTTCAACCAATGCTCATTTTCTAACTGATGAAATAGCAAAGGCAACTATTGAAAGTGGCCTGGATCGTTTAATAATCTCTATTGATGGTACTACTCAGGACGTTTATGAGCAATATAGAAAAGGAGGTTCACTGAATAAGGTGCTGGAAGGCACAAAAAAAATAATAAAGTGGAAAAAGAAGCTTAAGTCCGTAACTCCTTATATAATTTTTCAATTCCTTGTAGTGAAGCCAAATGAACATCAGGTTGATGAGGTAAAGCACCTGGCCAGCCGAATAGGTGTTAACAAGGTGACCCTGAAAACTGCTCAACTATATGATTTCGAAAATGGCAATCCATTAATGCCTGATAACCCTAAATATTCAAGATACCGAAAAGATAAAAATGGCACCTATAAACTGAAAAACCGCTTATCCAACCACTGCTGGAAAATGTGGCATAGTACAGTTGTTACATGGGATGGTAAAGTGGTCCCCTGTTGTTTTGATAAGGACGCCACACACCAGCTTGGAGAAATAGGTCAATCTCCCTTATCCACTATATGGCAATCAACTAACTATAATAAATTCAGGTATTCTTTGCTTAAAAACAGGAATGAAATTGATATATGCAAGAACTGTACTGAAGGTACTAAAATTTGGGCATAGCAAATACCATCGTCTACTTTCCGTTAGTCACATTAGTTTTATATAATGTTAACAATCATATAACTTTTGGTATTTTTGACCGGTCAGAAGGTAATGCTGAATATATTATCTTAAATTAAATTTCATAGAGGCGTGTTTAGAGAAAAGATTGCTGCCGGCATCATACAGAATGTAGTTAAGAGCAAGTCTAAGTCTTCTTTTAACCTTTCTCCCGCTAACCTGAAGGATTATCCTGAGCCTACTCCGGGCAGAAAGTACCTGCTATATATTCATGTTCCTTTCTGCAACACTTTCTGTTCATATTGTTCCTTTTACAAAATCAAATTCAATAGAAAAGTCGTAAAGGAATACTTTGCTTCATTACAAACTGACATCAAAAGAGCGCATGCCAAGGGATACAATTTTCAGGGCGTATACATTGGTGGCGGAACTCCCACACTAGCTCCAGACCATGTTGCCGAAACAATTGATCTATTAAAAAGCCTTTTTGATATTAAAGAGGTTTCTTGCGAAGCAAATCCTAATATTAACGATCGTATAATTCAACTTTTACAAGACAAGGTTGATAGGCTATCCATAGGTGTTCAATCTTTCCAAAACACCATACTAACCAAATCGAAACGACTGGATAAATATGGAGAGTCTCACAAAATTCAGGAGAAGATTACGCAAGCTATAGAAGCATTTCATATTGTTAATGTAGATATGATCTTTAATTTCTTTGACCAATCGGAGGAAGCATTACGTAATGATCTGCAAATAGTAAAAAACCTGAACCCGCATCAGATTGCGTATTATCCTTTGATGTATTCTAGTTATACTGACATCAAAAATAACTATGGTGGATATTCGCAGAAAAATGAATTGCCTTTCTTTAAAATCATAATGGACTATTTAAATAAGGATTATGATCAGGTTGGCAGTTGGTCCTTTACCAGAAGAGGTGGAAAGTTCTTTGATGAGTATGTTGTAAACCATGATGAATATCTTGGCCTGGGAGCAGGAGCTTTTAGTTATATTGATAACATTTTATATGCCAACACTTTCAATGTAGAAAAGTATAACAAGGCGATAAGGGAAAACCAATCTACGGTAGAGCTTAAAAACAACTATGGCTTAAAAGATCAGTTGAAATACAGGTTCATGCTCAAGCTGTTTGCAGATGATTTTAATCCAACAACATTCGATCAGCAATACGGACAAGGGAGCTCAAAAATGCTTACTAAGGAACTTGCCTTTCTAAAATTAATAAGTTCATTTAATGGGGATGGCCACTCTCTTACCAAACAGGGTAAATACTATGCAATGATTATGATGAAGGAGTTCTATATTGGAATGAATGAATTAAGAGCTAAATTGCAATAGTAATTAAGCTAAATGTCGATAAAAATAAACGTAGAAAATTTACCATTGAGTCTAAGATTGCTTGGCATTGCTTTGTTTTTGCTTGGTATGCTGGATTTATATGTCAGTGAATCGTATATGTTAGACATTGCACTGCTACTTATAGGACTCACACTAGCTACCACACATCAACGCCTGGATATCAACCTGAACACTAAACAATACCAATCTTATTATTGGATATTAGGGTTAAAATTTCAGAATGAAAAGTTTGAATACCAGGAAATCAATTCAATAATGTGCGTTCAAGGAAAGTATAACCAGGAGTACGGTTTTTATCCTAGAATGAAAATTAAAGGAACAATGTTCCGTGGCTATATTAAGCTTACTGACCAGGAGTCGCTATTTGTTGGTCAGAATAAAAAGAAAGAGGCTTTGATGAAAAAACTCGAGAAGTTAGGCCAACAAATGAATATTACTGTTGAAGATTGGACAGAGGAGTAATCTACTTCTTCTTGCTTTCTGAAATAGTAGGTTTTACTGAATCGCACCCACAACCAGGTCCACAGTCTGATTTTTTTTGTGAACGCTGATAGAAATACCAGCTGATATAGAGGATTGCTCCTATTAGTGTTACAGCTACTAATGTTTCCTGCATTTTACAAAGGTAATATATTCGCATTATAACTGGTCGTAGCGTGTCCAGAGGACTCCTGCAGAGGAAACTCGACCAGTGTGAGTATCAATTCCAGTACTTTGCAATTACCCCATGCATCTCCTCCAGGATCGGACCAGCTGCAATTATTTCTTTTCCATATAAATAATCCGATCCCAGGCTAAAATCAGTAACAGCGCCTCCTGCCTCTTTCACCAAAAGACTGCCGGCTGCCACATCCCAGGCATTCAGGTTATATTCGAAAAAACCTTCGAACCTTCCACAGGCAACATAAGCAAGGTCGACAGCTGCCGAACCCATCCTTCGTAAGCCATGGGTGCCTTTCATGAAATCATTAAGGATCATTAAATAAGCCTGCATCTGCTCAAAATTATAATAGGGGAATCCCGTGGCTAGTAAACTTTCACTCAGGCTTGTTCTTGCAGATACATGAATCCTCTCATCATTTAACCATGCTCCTTCTCCTTTAACAGCCCAGAACATTTCATTCTTATTAATTTCATAAACCACGCCTATCACCAACTCATCTTCTTCAATTAAGGCAATAGATATGGCATAAACAGGTAATCCGTGTGTAAAATTTGTAGTACCATCCAGCGGATCAATTATCCATTTATACTTTTCGTTATTACTGGCAGCAGTCCCTTCTTCGGCAATAAAACCTGCTTCTGGCAATATATTTCTAAGTCCTGTTACCAGTCTTTCTTCGGCTGTCTTATCAACATAAGAAACCAGGTCATTAAGGCCTTTTTCTTCCACTACATGATGATCAAACACCCTTGCTTCTTGCCTGATATAAGCTCCCGTTTCACGGGTTAGCTTCATCACATTTCCAACAATTGCTTTTAGGTCCATTTGTTATCCTTTACCCGATATTACCACGACAATTTCTCCTTTTATTTTAGAGCCTGAAAAATGGGCTAACACTTCAGCAACAGTATTGGTAACTGTTTCTTCATGGATTTTAGTTAACTCTCTCGAAACAGAGACCATTCTGTCATCCCCATAATACGTTTTTATTTCTTCCAGTAATTTCTGTAATCGATGTGGCGATTCATAAAAGATTAATGTTCTTGTTTCTTCTTTAAGCCCTTCCAGTTTCGTTTTTCTTCCTTTTTTATGTGGTAAAAAACCTTCAAATATAAACCGGTCTGTTGGGAACCCACTTTTAATTAAAGCCGGCACAAAAGCTGTTGCTCCCGGTAAAACCTCTACCTCTATATCGCGCTTAAGTGCTTCACGAACCAGAAGGAACCCGGGATCAGAGATTGCAGGAGTGCCAGCATCACTAATCAACGCTATTTTATTCCCCTTTTTTAGTTGATCAATAACACCATTAACTGTTTTGTGCTCATTATGAATATGATAGCTTTTTAGCCTGGTGGTTATTTCATATTTCTTAAATAAGATGCCCGAAGTCCTGGTATCTTCAGCCAGCACTAAATCTACACTTTTTAATATCTCTATGGCTCTCAGCGTAATATCACCAAGGTTACCTATGGGAGTAGGAACTATAAAAAGCATTGGATTCTCCATTACGCCTTTAATTTGAATTTGTGGCTTTAATCAGGTATTGATATTGAAGGCTTTCATTATCGATAATCTCAACTTTAAAACCTGTTTTTTTAAGTGTATTGATCAGTTCTTTTTCTGTCACTTTGAAATTTTCATGAGGGCCAACAGGCATTTTGCCAACTTTATAATCTACAATTATTATCCTGCCCCCTCTATTCATCCCTTTGCGAAGTTTTCCCAGATAATCTTCCCGATCATTTATGTAAGCGATGGTATTTACCATCAAAACAACATCTACTTCACTCTCCTCTAAAGAAGGAGTATCAGGTGTAGTAAGCCTTGTCTCTATCTTGCCGGCAAGCTGTCTGTCATACATCTCACTTTTTCTGTCTTCAATATAATTAAGGAACCGTTGTTCAATATCAATGGCAATTACTTTCTCTGCCGGCACCGCCATTTGAAATGTGAAATATCCTGTTCCTGACCCAATATCAGCAACTATTAGATTATTTAAATCACCTAAAGCCTCAATCACAAATTTAGGATCCTGCCAGGTCTGGCGCTTGGGGTCTTCGTATTTCCGAACCTGTAAATCAAAGGGTTCCCTGTTTTTAATTCGGGAAGTATCTTGTTGTTGCTCTTTATGGTTTTCTACTTGCTTGTTATCAGACTTACAAGCAAATGCAAATAATAGAATTAATACGGCTAACCGGGTCATACTCAAACCGACATTGTTTTTTTCAGGTTAAAGATACATATTTATGCACTATTCACACTGGTCGTAGCGTGACGCTACAACCAGATTAGGAGGCTGGTTATAAGGAAATAATTCCTTCTATTGAAGCTGCATTATTATAGATGGCAACAACGTCATCTGAAGAAGCCATGACAGCCTGTATGGTAATACTGGTATACTTTCTACCACTGGAAGGCTTTTTTCTAATATTCACGTTACTTTTTTTAAACAACGCTTCAACCTGATCCTCCTGATCACTCTTAACAATAAACTTAAAAGTATATTTTGATGGCCAGTTATGCTCCTGGTCCAGAAGCTCCTTGAATTTATCTATATCGCCCCGGTAATCCATACTTAGTGTCTGTCCATATAGTCCCCTATCTTCGTTACCCTTGTCAAAAAAATACTCGATTACACCAGTAAACTCCGTTTTTTTTAACTTCGGAAGCCTTGATAGCGAACTCTCTGCATCAGACACCGGGTCTTTATAGACAGGCTCTACTTAGGGGTTTCTATGCAAATCTCTAATAGAACTTATATCGTTTATCCTCGATTTCGGCCCATTCATTGATTACTTCTCCAACATAAAAAGAAGCTCTACTCGATACGGCTTGCTCTAATGTATTTTTATAGCTTGTATAATCGGCAATTTCCGGAGCATCTGTTTTACTAATAACATTTATCACTACCACGCCATTATCAGTAATTATTGGGCCTGAAGTATCTCCGTCATTCATTGAAAATACTGCTCCTATTGCTTCCGGAGCTGTACCAACCGATGGTAAATTATACGTATTAAACTTTAAAGTACTGGATTCATAAACGGTAGCATCATCACCAAAAGCTTCTGCTCTTTCATCAATTGTACCAGTCAGTGCTGTTAATTTTTCTGAAATTTGCTTACCAATTTTCTCATTCTTAACTTTTTTCTCCACCTCAAGTCTTACTGATTCCACGTCTGCAGTTCCTTCTTCAACTTCTCCTGTCATTACAGCAACTACATATTCATCTTCAATCTCATATACTTTCGAAACCTCTCCGTCAGAAGCAGTATTAAATAACCAGCTCACAACCTGGCGTGCACCTGCTAATCCTGTAATGTTATAGTCATTCTGTTCGATATCCTCTGCCTCTCTTACGTTCAAGGAATCATTTTCTGCATTTGTTATAAAATCACTCAAATTAACAGAGGTTCCTGCAAAGTAATCTGCTTTTCTAAATGCCATATCACGAGTTTCATCAGAAGCTTCAATTTCTCTTCTTACCATAGCAATTTTATACTTGGTATAAGATGGCATCTCAGTAACCTTAATAATATGGTAACCAAATTCTGATTCGATCACTTTATTAATTACGCCTGTTGTAGTAGCATTAAATACGGCATCACTAAATGGTTTAACCATGCTTTTGCTATCAAACCAATCAAGGTCTCCTCCACGAATAGCACTTCCACCATCCTCACTCTTATCTTTAGCAGTCTCCGCAAAATCTGCTCCACCTCTTACATCAGCTAAAACTGCTGTTGCCTCAACCATAGCCTTTGCCTTAGCTTCATCGGTATCATCATCCCACTTAACCAGGATATGACTGGCTCTTGCATAGCCTGTTTCCCCTTCAAACACATCCGATATTTTATACAGTGTAAAATCAATATTATCAAGGTATGGCCCAATAACATCTCCTTTCTTAAGGATATTCAGGTTAGATTTTAAAATGTCAGGTAGCTGGTTAATTGCATACTCTTCAAAATATGGAGCCTTATCAGAAATTACACTGGCATAGACAGAATCATCTTCTGAAGCAATCATTTCTTCCTTTAAATCCCTTAGCTCTTCTCTGTACGATAAAGAATCTTCAGGTGAAGATACAATTGAAAAGGTCACATATTTTACTGACCTGGCCCAGTTTACTTTATAGTCATCCGAATGTTCTGATATATATTTTTTAAGTTCAGAATCTGTAACCTCTATAGA
>JBDLIU010000043.1:0-22482 GCA_039714715.1 Bacteroidota bacterium | reverse complement strand
GCGCATAGAAAGGGAAAAAGAAAGAGTGAAAAACCCGAAAAGCTATGTGCTTTGAGTATATTGAATCTCCTTGATCATAAAGGTTCTCACATCCTGCCAAATAGATTTTGCGTTTCAGGTTTAATCTTAGTAAAGACTTCCGTTATAACTTTGTATATGAGCATTATTATCTTTTTTAAATTCTAGAATATTTGAACCCATGATTCTTCCTATTTCCTTTTGGGTACTCAAGGTTAGCAAATGGGAATGGCTATAATGGGTCATGTAAATTTTTTAGTGTATTAATGGAAACATTTTTCATAAAGTAGTCTACCATGTAATCAACATTATGCTTATCAAATGCACTACATTATCTTTGCAAACTTTCTTCAATGCTAAGCTTACTCATCACCTAAGGTTTAAGTATAAACCATTTTATGTTCTCCGAATGCTTAGGATTACCATTTGTAGATGCTATTGAACGCTTAAAACTCATTAGATCAAGCGTGTTTTTTAAGGCCTGGGCAGGACTTATTTTCTTCTTCAAAGAAGTATTCTGAGATTTTATTTCTTCTACACTACGATATGCAATAATCTTCGTCATTAAACCATATTGATCTTTTATAAAGATAAACGAAATTATTATACCATAGATTTATCTCTGCCCTCTCAGACTTATTCTATTACACTTGTTTATTAAAGGGCTTTAGTTACATGTAATTCCTGCCTTAGTTTACTTGCTTTAATAGATTGACCAAATAGACTTTTATCGAATTATCAAATATTAGCTTTATCATTAATGCTTCGTATAAACCTTAGCAACTATCCTCCAGCCCGATTCGAACTTAAGCAGTGACAGGTAGTCAGTGTAGATAAGCTTGCCATCTTTTGATAATTCCACTTTTACAGAAGCTGAGTTACCGGTTACATCTACATAAGCAAATTTATGTTTCCACACGTTTTTGGCAGGGTCATAGTCTGCTGAAGCTTTCCGTTTTTTAACACCCTCGACCCAGTCTTTAATCTCATAACGAGCTAATGCTTCTCCTTTAGCTGAGAATATGGCAAAGTCTTCATGAAATCCTTTGGCCATGGCTTCTGGATTTAGTTCATTAAAAGCACCGTGGATATAGGCTTTTTCAATTAGGGTGGTTACTTCATTTTCCGAAATACTTTTTTTAATGTGAATAGAAGTGAAGGCAGTCAGTGTACCAATTAGTAAAATGGCAACAAGGGGAGTTAGTAATTTTTTCATTTGAGTTTTTTAATTAATTAACGAACTCAAATGCCAAAGGTTGAACTAAGTGCTAATCCTTTATCTTAACACCTACTTTTCGCAAATCACCCCAGAACCCCGGATATGATTTGTTCACCACTTCGGTATTGTCAAAGACAACATCCATTTTTAAGACAAGTGGAGCAAACGCCATGGCCATTCGGTGATCATCATAAGTGGTTATCTCAATAGAATCAGGTAGCGCCTGATTGTAAGGAGCAGGCAACAGGGTCCAGGTATCTCCTTTTTCAATAAGATCTGCCCCCAGCTTATTTAACTCAGTTTTAAGCGCTACGACCCGGTCGGTTTCTTTAATCTTTAAAGTCTGAAGCCCTTTGAAAACACACTCATGCCCTAATACAGCACTGAGAACTGCAAATGTCTGTGCCAGATCCGGGTATTTTATAAAATCTATTTCGGTAGGATAAAGTGCATTAATCTTGCTTAGCACAGCCACATTGCCTTCAAATCGGGTATAAACGCCAAAACTTTCCATCAAGGTAACCACTGCTGCATCGCCCTGGATCGAATTCATTCTTAACCCGCTCAGCCTTAATTCGTCAAGGTCAGAAATGGCAAATAAACTATACCAGTAGCTTGCCCCTGACCAGTCGGCCTCTACCTCAAAAGGTTTAAAAGCATATGATTGTGGTTTTATCGAATAGGTGAAATCTTTAACATCCACATGAACGCCAAAATGCTCCATGATGTTCACAGTCATATCTATATAGGGTGTGCTTACCGGCTTGCCTTTAAGTTTTATGGTTAATCCTTCAGGTAGCCTGGGGGCAATCATCAACAGTGCCGAAATATACTGACTGCTGACCGTACTGTTGAGCACAATGTAATTAATTTTCTGTTCAGGAAGGTTGCCGATTTTCAAAGGGGGATAGCCCTCGTTCTCCAGGTACTGAATATCAAAACCAATGGTCTTTAATGCATCAACAAGAATTCCGACAGGCCTTTTTTTCATATGCTCAGTCCCCGTTAGCTCCACTTCTCCATCTTTAAGTGCCAGATAGGCTGTCATAAAACGCATTACCGTGCCGGCATCCTGTGCATTAAGCACATCCTCGTCAGACGCTAGTAAATGTTGCATTATATCCGTATCACGAGCAGAAGAAAGATTTTCTACCTTGCCAGGTGATTCACAGAGTGCATTAATAATTAAGGCTCTATTGCTTTCACTCTTCGATCCTGTGAGATTAATTAAAGTATTGGTTAAACTGTTGGCCTTGTAAAGCTTAATTTTCTTCATGAACTTGCGTGAGCGTAAATATTTAATAAATATTTACAATCTCGATTGTAGTTTTTACGTATAATAAATACAAAGTAAGCAAGATTTGGCACTGTTTGTGCTTTAACTGGATTAAAAAAGTAATATGAGTTTGTTGAAGAAAAGATTAACGTTGGTTTTAGGAGTAGCTGCTGGAGCTGCTCTCACTGCTTTAGCTGTGAGTAAAAATGGTCAGAAAGAGTTGAAAAAACTTACCGAAAAAACAGCTGAGCTACGAGAGTCCTTGTTAAGTACCATTGAAAAAGACATAAATAGCATCAAAAGGACCAAGGGAGAGTTTATTTAACCAGGTCGTTGTAATAAATTAGAGATGCTTTGATTTCTGCTTCAGAGATTTCTATGTCAATCTTTGCCTGTCCAATGCCGGTAAGCAATACGGCATTTATTTTACCATCCTTGTTTTTCTTATCCTGAAGAGCCAGGTTAATGATGGAGTCTATCCCATCCTCATCTATGGCAGGATGTTTAAATGTTTTTATCAGATACTTGTTGATGGAGTCCATATCATCTCCGGAGAGCATTTCCCTGGTAGATGCCACATGGTTTTCTGTAATCATCCCAATGGCAATAGCCTCACCATGTTTCAGCATATCATGCTTTACCATGTGGTAGCTCTCAATAGCATGTCCGATTGTATGTCCATAATTAAGTAGCTTTCGCAAGCCCTTTTCTGTAGGATCCTGATCCACAATTTCCTTTTTGATACCTACAGAATGAGGAATCCATTTACCCCAGTCGATGGAATCGATGTTCATTTTGGTTAATTCACTGAACATCTTTTTATCTCTGATTAAAGCATGTTTAACCATTTCAGCAAATCCTGAGAGCAATTCATCTTTAGGGAGGGTCTTAAAAAAGATGCTATCGAGCATCACCATATCAGGTTCTGAGAACAGTCCAATATGGTTTTTAAAGAGGCCAAAATCCACTCCCAGCTTGCCCCCAACACTGGCATCTACCTGCGACAGCAATGTGGTTGGGATGTTCCAGAAATGGATGCCGCGTTTATAGGTTCTGGCACAAAAACCTCCCATGTCACAAATAACACCGCCTCCTAAATTGATCATGAGGGCCGACCTGTCGGCATGTGCATTGGTTAATATCTGCCAGATGTCTAGGCTGGTGGTAAGCGTTTTGTGAACTTCGCCAGCTTTTATTTCAATCAAACGATAATCAGCAGGAAGGGAATTCTCTATAAGAGGTAGACAGAGCTCTTTTGTATTATTATCCACAAGCACAAAAACAGTGGAATAATGCTCATTTTTAAGCTTTTCACTTACAAGCTCTTCAATGCTGTTTGTAAATACCAGGGTGCTCTTATTCTTAGTCATTAAACACAAAGTTGCGAGAACCTGAACTATTTGCAATACTTAGTGGAAAAATCTTTGTATGAATGGTCTCAAATCAGGATAAAAGTCATCAATAATACCATGCCTGGTTATTATATTTGCTATGCATAAAAACGCATATGTAAATGAGAGATATTTCTTCAGTCGAGTCATTCGATAATACCGAAACTGCTTTTGCTTATAAGAGCAATTGGCAACTTAGAAAAGCATTTTATTTATTCAATATTGTTAAAAACAATACCATGGCAGCTATTGCTACCTTTGGTGCCAAAACGTGTTTAAAACTACACCTTCCTATTAAAGGAATAATCAAAGCTACTGTTTTTGAACATTTCTGCGGAGGTGAGACCATCGATGAATGTAAGCATACTTCTGAAAGGATGGCTGAGTATAACATAGGTTCTATTCTTGATTACTCGGTGGAAGGAAAAGTTACAGAAGAGGCTTTTGATCAGTCGCTGGCAGAAACGCTAAGGACAATCGAAAATGCTAAAGGCAACCCCAATGTTCCCTATAGTGTTTTTAAACCTACTGGAATTGGTAGCGCAGCGTTGATGGAGAAAGTCAAGCTAGGTGAAGAGCTTACAGAAGAGGAACAAAAGGATTTCGCCAGACTCAAGGAGCGCTATGATATACTGTGCAAAGCTGCGTATGATAATGGTGTACGATTACTGATTGATGCAGAACATTCATGGTATCAGGATACGCTGGATGCTATTTTGTATGAATTGATGGAGAAATATAATAAGGAACGTGCCATTGTTTTTAACACGTACCAAATGTACAGATGGGATAGTGTGGACCTAATAAAAAAAGGACACCAATTGGCTAATGAAAAAGGCTTCTTTCTTGGTGCTAAACTGGTTCGGGGAGCATACATGGAAGTGGAGCGAGAGCGTGCTGAAGAAAAAGGCTATACCGACCCTATTTGCAAGGATAAAGAACATACTGACCAATGCTATAATGATGGCCTTAAATACTGTGTCGAGAATATCGATAATGTTGAGTTATTTAATGGCACACATAACGAATACTCAAATTATTACCTTACTGAGATAATGGCTAAAGAGAATTTAGAGCGTAATGACTCACGTATTTGGTCTGTTCAATTATTCGGTATGAGTGATAATATTTCTTTTGTAATGGCCGATGCCGGTTACAATGTTGCTAAGTATATGCCTTATGGACCCATAAAACATGTGATGCCATACCTGATAAGGCGTGCCCAGGAGAATACATCAGTAGGTGGGCAGAGTAGCAGGGAGTTAACCATGCTCCGTGCAGAAATGAAGAGGAGAAAAGCTAGTAAATAGTGGTTTATATGCTCAACTACTGATTAGCACCGCAATTCTCCATGCTATTCGTAATATCTTAACTACTTTTGCAGCCAAATTGGAATAGTATGCAACTGAGTGAACAGGAAATAATAAGACGTCAATCAAAAGAACAGCTTGAACAACTGGGAATTGATCCATATCCTTCGGAATTGTATCCGGTAACGCATCAGGCGGGAGAGATTAAATCTAATTTCACTGAAGAAAACGCATCGGATTATAAAGAGGTTACGCTTGCAGGCCGGATTATGAGCAGAAGAATTATGGGTAACGCTTCTTTTGCTGAGATTCAGGACGCTTCAGGCAGAATACAGGTTTATTTAAGAAGGGATGATATATGCCCTGATGATGATAAAACGATGTACAATACCGTATTCAAAAAACTTCTTGATATCGGTGATATCATCGGTGTAAAAGGATTTGTGTTTAAGACCCAGGTAGGAGAGACCTCTGTTCATGTGCAGGAATTAAAAGTACTGTCCAAATCACTCAAACCATTACCAATCGTAAAAGAATCTACTGATGAGTTGGGCGAAAAACACACGCATGATGCATTTCAGGATTCTGAACTACGTTATCGCCAACGGTATGTTGACCTGATTGTAAATCCACAGGTGAGAGAAACATTTGTTAAAAGAACGAAACTTGTTAACTCGATAAGAGATTTTCTTAACGAAAAAGGTTACCTGGAGGTTGAAACACCTATTCTTCAGCCATTGTATGGAGGTGCGGCTGCCAAACCGTTCAAAACGCATCACAACACATTGGATATGACACTTTACCTGCGTATTGCCAATGAATTATACCTGAAACGATTGATAGTAGGAGGATATGATGGTGTTTATGAGTTCTCTAAAGATTTCAGAAATGAGGGCATGTCGAGGTTCCATAATCCTGAATTTACACAGGTTGAGCTTTATGTAGCCTACAAAGACTACAACTGGATGATGGAGCTGGTTGAAAACATGGTTGAAAAAGTAGCCCTTGATCTGCACGGTACGACCAAAGTGCAGGTAGGAGACCATGAAATAGATTTTAAAGCACCATGGAAACGCCTTACCATGTTCGAGGCTATCGAAGAGTATACAGGAATTGATATTTCTGAAAAGGATGAGGCTCAATTAAGAGAAACAGCTCAAAAACTCGAGGTGCCTGTAGACGATACCATGGGTAAGGGTAAGATCATCGATGAGATTTTTGGAGAGAAATGCGAAGGCAATCTTATTCAACCCGTATTCATAACCGATTATCCTGTGGAGATGTCACCACTGGCTAAAAAGCATCGAACCAAAGAAGGGCTGGTTGAGCGTTTCGAGGCCATAGCCAATGGCAAGGAAATCTGTAATGCTTTCTCTGAGCTGAATGACCCAATAGATCAGAGACAAAGATTTGAGGCCCAGCTTGAACTAGGCAAACGAGGAGATGATGAAGCCATGACTCTGGATGAAGATTTCTTACGTTCGATAGAGTATGGTATGCCTCCAACGGCAGGCCTGGGTATTGGTATCGACCGCCTTGCCATGATGATGACCAACTCACATTCTATACAGGATGTACTTTTCTTCCCTCAAATGAAACCAGAGAAAAAGGAGGTTGAACTATCTGATGATGAGAGAAAGGTATTTGAACTATTAAAGGTCGAGGGCAAAATGCCGTTACCTCAATTAAAGGTTCAATCAGAACTCAGCAATAAAAAATGGGATAAAGCCATTAAAGGGCTTACCGGTAAGGGAGTGGCAAAGGTTACCAAGACGGAAGATTTGCTGGAAGTAGAAGTGATTTAGTGTTTAAGATAATTCAATCCTGGTCTTAGCATCGATGCTAAGACCAGTTAGGTTAAAAATTAAAACTATCCGTAGCATTACGCCTCTTCGATAATTTCAGATCCTGGAGTAAAGAAGATTTAGCCCTGATGGTGAAGTTATAAGACTGGTATCGCCCATAAGGCACCCAATCAAGTCGCATTTCCCAGCAATGGAGGTCTCGGGTAATACCCACTCTGGCTTCATTGAATTTCTTACGTTCAAAATCATACCCTGAGCTGAAGGTAGCTTTCCATTTCTGGGTCAGGCTTATATCACCATTAAATCTTAATGATTGCGTTACTTTGCCTTCCTTGTACCCTTGTCGGCTGTAATTTACATTATAGCTGAGCCGGAGACTCCAGGGGATATTGAAATCAAGATATAAATCAGGATTATCCATTATTTCACGCAATTCCTGTTCCTCCTTTATCGAAGCGGTCTCTACATTCTCCAGTCCATTTTCCAGTCCGGCATCAAATCCTCCATCACGTCCCCCGGGACTTCTTCCCCCCTGGGATTGAGATGATCCACCCCTTCTTTTTGCCTGGAAACCTGTACTAATAGAAACGTTGAATGTCGAAAATTGACCTAATCCTTTTCCATTGTTGAAAGCAAATTGATTTAATTTCCGCTGATTAATTACTTCTTCACCCCTGGTATCATAGGAGATACTGTCAAGCACCCAAAGGTATGGATCAATACTTCCTCTGAAATTAATATTAAAACCATTAGTGGTGGCACCCTTACCAATAGGTTTGTTGTTCAGTAGATTAGTAGCAGCACTAAAAGAAATATTAGATAAATTAAATGAATCGGCAAGCATATTATAGCTTGTGTTGAGGCCAAAGTTTCTCAGCAGCACAACTTTTTCTGCCTTACCTGTAGTATCTTTTTTACTTAGATATTTCATCTCCAGAGTATTGCTTATGCTTAAACCTATGCTGCCGCTTTCACCCCGCTGCGCCTGGCCATATACAAAACCTGCATGCCGTGAATATACTTTGGTATTTCCAAGTGTGTCACTTTGCACTTCCTGAAAATAATTATACTTCGGATCACTAAAATCAGGTTTGTAGCTAAAAGAAAGTGATGGTATCATCTGATGCCTGATGGCTTTAACACCGAATTCCCGGTCAAAGAACACCGTACCATAAACCATGGAACTAACACCCACACCACCTCTATACATTCTTATAGCATTAAATCCATCGATGGTATCAGCAACTGCCCTGTTAAGCTCTTCATTAAAGTGGTAATCCAGTTGTTTAAAATACCAGATTTCATCGTAATTGAAGCTTGGGTTTACTTTAAAATGCTTGAACAAACTTAAAGAAGTTGATATCGGGATATTATGTTTAACGCCATTCGATCCCTGGTTAACCATCATAGGTAAATTTTCCGGAGTAATCTCCAGGGTGTCATTATCAATATGGTTGGTTATTTTATTGGTAGCATTCATTGAGTACCTGAGGGCAATCTTCTGATACCATTTATTGCTGCTGCCACCTTTCCCCTTAAAGGGATAAATATTCTGCATGTTTAAACTGAAGTCTGGCAGCAACACATCGGCAATCTTGGTTTTAAGATTTTGGGAGAACCGAGCACTTAACGCCATGCTGAAAGGTGTACCTTTGAATGTCTTGGAATACCTTACACTTGAGCTTAGGTTAGTTCGTGACTGATCTTCTCGTGTAGCTAACATATTGTTATCACTATAAGAAGAAGAAGCCATGTCAACATTAGCGCTGAACCTTCCTGTTCCTCTTGATTGAGGTGAATGAGACCAGGACAACCTGAAGTCATTGGATTCGGTAGTTTCCAGTGTGCTCTCAATTTCTGTTTTGAGTTTTGTGAAATTAAACTGGAAATTGCCTCTGTAATGGTATCGTTTATTATAGGCAGATGATGCCCTAACAGCCCATCCTCCTTTGGTATAAATATCACCCGTCAGTTCAAGATTAATATAATCACTAAGAGCAAAGTAATACCCCCCTTGCCGTAAGTAAAATCCCCTTCGTGTCTCTTCACCATAGGTGGGGAATATTATACCGGAACTTCTATGTTGCTGATCCGGAAAGATACCAAAAGCAAATCCGACGGGTAGTGGTACGTCATGCAGAATCATATTAAACGGGCCACTGATCATTTCTTTGCCCGGAATTACTTTCACCTTCCTGGCTTTAATGCTGTAATGGGGGTGAGCCAGATTACAGGTGGTGTACAGGGTTGTTGCATTAAATAATTCGCCCTTTGCATTCTTAAATACCTTGTCGGCATGGATAAAACCATCACCCTGAGTAGTTACCAAACCGGTAATAGCTGCCTTTTCTGTCTTAAAGTTATAGCGGATCTCATCTGTTTCATAAGTCTCATCCCCGTTCTTAAAAACTGGTGTGCCATATTTTCTGCCGGTTGTGTCAACCTTACCTTCGGCCCTCATCAGGTTTTCTTTCCAGTTCACGGTAACTTCCTCCGCAGAGATAGATATTGGTGTATAATCTATTGTGGCTTCACCAAACATCTTAACATCCTGGGTAGTCATGTTAAGAGTAATCGAATCCATTGATTTATAATGAACGGTTGTTTTTATGTCACCTACCGGCTTTTTAACACTGTCTGCTGCTAATGTATCTACTGGTATTTTGGCCAAAATGCTATCCAAAGGAGTTGGGCCACTGGGGTTAAGAGTATCTTTTTTTGGAATTACTATTGGTTTGCTAATTTTTACACTATCAACCGATATTTTAGTAGAATCCTGCTCCAGAACCTGAGATTTGGCCTGAAAATTGATTAGTAAGCTTATAAAAAGCGAAAAAACTATAATATTGATGTGGTTGTAGTGTTTCAATTTATAGCAGTTGAACTTCAATTTCTCAAAAAAATTCACAAATTTGTGTAAAGGTATTTCAATACTATGCAAAGTAAGCCTTATGAAAAGAATAATTAGCATAATAGGCCTTACAGCAATAATCTTGCTAAGTTCTTCCCATACACTGGAGGTAAGATCTTATCAGATAAAAAAAGTTGTAATTGATGCTGGTCATGGTGGTCATGATCCAGGCACAAGTGGGGTTATTTCATCTGAAAAAAATATAGCGTTAAAGATCGCATTAAAGCTGGGGGAGTATATTGAAGATCGTCTACCGGGAGTAGATGTATTATACACGCGTGATGATGACACTTTTGTAGAATTGCATGGCAGGGCTTATCTTGCCAATAAGAATGGTGCCGATCTGTTTATTTCAATACATTGCAATGCATTTCCTCCAAATCCGAATGTGCAAGGTACGGAAACATATGTAATGGGGCTTAGTAAGGCAGCCAGGAACCTTGAAGTAGCAAAAAAAGAAAACTCAGTTATCTATCTGGAAGAGAACTATGAGCAAAAGTACCAGGGCTTTGATCCTAACTCTCCTGAATCATTAATATTGCTCGCGCTCGAGCAAACTGCTTACCAGGAAAATAGCCTAAAACTTGCCGCAAATATTGAAAGTCAATTTAAAAATAGGGCAGGGAGAAAAAGCCGGGGTGTGAAAATGGCTCCATTTTGGGTTCTTTGGGACACATCAATGCCGAGTGTTTTGGTGGAGACTGGCTACCTATCAAATAAGAAGGAGGAGAAAGATTTAAACGATCCTTTGTTGCAAGACTATATTGCATCCGCTATTTTTAGGGCGTTTAGAGATTATAAAGAAGAAATCGATTCGCGGAACTAAACCCTTTGAATGGTGAGTTTATCAAAAGAATTTAGGGTAGGGCTTTTTGCCATAGCCACAATTGCTATGTTTTATCTGGGATTTAATTACCTGAAGGGGATTGAATTTTTCTCCCGAAGTAACAGGTATTATGTTATCTACCAGGATGTTGGAGGCCTTACCAAATCGAACCCGGTAAAGATTAGTGGTTTTAATGTAGGTCGAGTTGCAGTAATTCGTCTTCTTCAGGATCGGGATAATGTAGTATTAGTCGGCCTGGATATTGACAGGGATATTACGCTGGGAGATTCTGCAATTGCCAGACTGGATGCTAATTTAATGGGTGAAGTATCAATTGTAGTGAGTGTTGGTAATCTTAATGAGCCATTGAAACCGTTGGATACCTTACATGCTCATGTCAGTCCTGAAATAACAGAGTTATTGATGGCAAGCACACAGCCAATTACTGATAATTTACCAGCAGTAATAGCTAAACTTAACAGGACTCTTGATGACATGGATGGTGTTGGGTTAAAGACAAAGGCAGCACTTGAGAGTTTCACCAAGTCATCAGATGCGCTGAGATATACTATTTATGATAATAAGAGTAATTTGAAAAGCACAATAACAGAATTTAAAAAGTTATCAGAGAAGATGAATGACCTGGTAGATGGATTAAAACCTGTAATTGCCAAATTCAGTGCCACAGCAGACTCACTTAATAACCTGGAATTGAAATCAACAATTAATAAGGTGAATCTTTTAATGGATGAATTAAACAAAACAACCACTGCTTTAAATAATAAAGAAAGTAGTTTGGGCAAACTCATGAATGAAGATTCACTTTATCAGAACTTAAATAAAACAATACTCGATCTTGATACACTTCTGATCAATATCAATAACAATCCAAAACATTTCTTCGGGCCTCTAGGACAAAGTGCAAAGAAGATAGAGAAAGACAGGGCTAAACAGGAAGAATAATTAAAGGCGATGGATATTGAGTTCAATAAGAATGAAGATTTTAATCGCTTAAAAGTAGCAGAACTAAGAAAAAGAGCTGCAAAGGTAAAACTGGGGGGTGGTAAGAAAAAAATAGAAACTCAGCATAAAAGAGGAAAGCTTACTGCAAGAGAAAGAATAGATTATCTTATTGACAAGGAAGCAGAAAAACTTGAAATGGGTTTGTTTGCTGGTGAAGACATGTACGAGGAGGAGGGCGGATGTCCTTCCGGGGGTACCGTTGTGGTAGTCAGTTATATTAAAGGCAGGCAGTGTGTAATTGTGGCAAATGATGCCACGGTGAAAGCCGGTGCCTGGTTCCCGATTTCAGCCAAGAAAAACCTTCGCGCACAGGAAATTGCAATGGAAAACAGGTTGCCAATAGTTTACCTGGTAGATTCTGCAGGTGTATATCTTCCGAAGCAAGATGAGATATTTCCTGATAAGGAACATTTTGGTCGTCAGTTTAGAAACAATGCCAGGATGTCATCCATGGGTATTATACAGATCGCAGCCATCATGGGATCATGCGTGGCGGGTGGCGCCTATCTGCCCATTATGAGTGATGAAGCCATGATAGTTGATAAAACCGGCTCGATATTTCTGGCGGGGTCATACCTGGTGAAGGCTGCTATAGGAGAAGAAATAGACAACGAAACCCTGGGGGGTGCTTCAACACATTGTGAGATATCTGGTGTTACTGATAATAAATTTGAATCAGATCAGGCTTGTTTGGATTACATAAAAGGGCTTTTTGATAAGTTTGGTGATGAGCCTAAAGCAGGATTTAACCGTGAAGCAGTAAAAGAACCACAGGAAAATCAGGAAGATATATATGGTATTATACCAAGTGATGCCGTGAAACCATATAACATGATGGAGGTTATAAAGCGTCTTGTGGATGATAGTGAGTTTCAGGAATATAAAGCCTTGTATGGTAAAACTTTGATTTGTGGCACTGCCAGGATTGATGGTTGGGCAGTTGGTATCATTGCTAACCAGAGGCAGGTAGTAAAATCGAAGGGGGGCGAAATGCAGATGGGGGGAGTTATCTATTCAGATTCTGCCGATAAAGCCGCACGTTTTATAATGAACTGTAATCAAAGAAAGATACCACTCGTATTTTTACAGGATGTAACAGGATTTATGGTGGGCAGCAAAGCTGAGCATGGTGGTATTATTAAAGATGGTGCAAAAATGGTAAATGCGGTTTCTAATTCAGTGGTACCAAAGTTCACTATTATCATTGGCAATTCTTATGGGGCAGGCAATTATGCTATGTGTGGCAAAGCTTACGACCCTCGACTAATCTACTCCTGGCCATCGGCAAAAATGGCTGTAATGAGCGGTGCTTCTGCAGCCAACACTTTGCTTCAAATTAAGGTGGCTTCAGCTAAAGCCAAAGGAGAAGAACTTTCCGAAGAACAAAAAAACCACCATCTGGAAGAAATATCTGATCGGTACAACGTACAACTAAGTCCTTACTATGCAGCTGCCAGGTTGTGGGTAGATGGGATTATAGACCCTTTGGAAACCAGAAAAGTTATATCAATGGGAATTGAAGCAGCTAATCATGCCCCGATTACTGAAAAGTTTAATGTTGGTGTAATTCAAACCTAGTTTGCTCAATGAAGAAAAAAGAACTTAAAGCTATAGTTTCGTTATTGGAGGATAAGTCAATACGAGATGAAATTGAGCAAAAAATTCTCGAATTAGGGACCGAAACCATCCCATTTTTAGAGGAAGAGTGGGAAAAATCTTTCAATCCTGATTTGCAGGGTTATCTTGAAGATATAATTCATAAACTACAGTTCATTTTAGTAAAAGAGCGTCTGGTAGAATGGAAACAAAGCGAATCGGATAATCTGTTGAAGGGTATGTGGATTATCGCTGCATACCAATACCCTGACCTTACGATGGAACAATTGCAACAAGACCTCGAACAACTGTATTATGAGGTTTGGTTGGAGCACAAGCCCGAGGACCATATTTATGATCAAATTAAATTTATTAATAGCGTTCTCTTCAGCAAGCTTAAATTCAGGGCTAACACAAAAAATTTTCATGCACCTGCCAATTCTATGATTAATGTTGTAATGCAGACAAAGAAGGGGAATCCTCTTTCTTTGAGTGTGATTTACATGTTAATTGCTCAAAAACTGGATTTACCAGTTTATGGAGTGAACCTGCCTAACATGTTTATCCTAACTTACAAAACTAAAGAGCAGCAATTTTATATTAATACTTTTAACAGGGGATTGATATTTTCAAGAGAAGATATCGATAGCTATATCACACAAATAAATCTGGCACCAAGACCAATATATTATGAGCCCTGTAGCCATACCGATATTATCATCAGAACATTGCATAACCTCTCAATTGCTTTCGAAAAGCTTGATGATCATAGTAAGTCAGATGAAATAAAGGAACTACTTGCCTTGCTGGAATAGGGCTATAGCTCTTGAAAATCTATTTCGTGAGTAATTTCAGAAGATTTAGCAAGCATAAAACTTACACCACAGTACCTGTCCTGCGACAGGTTAACAGCTTTTTCAATCTTAGCATGATATTCAGGTTTTGTCTTGATTGAATATGCGATATGAATCTTATGGTAGTATTTTGGATGTTCGTCAGTTAGTTCTCCGTCAATTTTCACTTCGAAATCTGCGTACTCAACTCTCATTTTATTCAGTAGAGACACAACATCCATCCCCGTACAACCTGAAAGTGCCAATAATACCATAGGCTTGGGTTTGGGGCCGCTATCTTTTCCTCCAAAGTTAGGATCAGCGTCAACTGTAATATTATGACCATCCATAATAGTGTCGAATGCCATTCCCCCTGTGTGTTTCGTAATTATCTGTCCCATATATTTTTTCTTGTTATTTGATTAAACAACCTACCGGTCGTGTTTTATTTAATTCAATTTTATTAACGGACAGCAAAGAAACTATCGCCTCCTTTAAGTATTCGTGACTTACATCACGTTCTGATTGCGGACTATCATCAATTGCTCCCTGGTAAACTATTTCATACCTGTCAAGAATGGGTTTAAGAACAAATGCTTCTGGTGTACGAGTAGCGTTTAATAATGATTTTATTTTCTTATCCTTATCAGCAACATAAGTAATGCCGGGCAAATTATTTGCGGCATAATCTTTCATGCCCTGTGCTGATTCCTCTTTTACAAACTCATCATTATTTGAATTGATCAACACAAATTTCACCTTTTGGGTATTGAAATCGTTGACCAGTGATTTTACTCTGGCAATATAGTAATCACTATATGCACACTTATTACTAAAGAAAATCACGACAATTGCTTTATTGTTTTTGTGTTCAGACAATGAAAACTCTTTCTCACGCTCAACATCTAATCCTGAAAAACTTTCTATTAGCTGTGCTGATGCTGAGCTAAATGCAAGCGTTATCGAGAAAATAATAATTAATCGTATCATATTTTTAGTCTATCAAACATAGCGCCAAAGATTTAATCTAGACTGTATAAACAATCACATAATTATCAAACCGGCATGCAACCATGTCAAAGGCTTCATGCTCATCTTCAGTATCAAGCCTGCCGGTAAATTGAAATCTTTCAGCTCTTTCATTGCCAAGATCGATATCAATATGATCTTTAAAAAGCAGGCTTCTTCGCCCATGTAGTTTATAAAGTGCTTCTTTAGCACCCCATAATATAGTCAGATTAACCAGGTTGTCGCCTGCAGATTCCAGTTCATTAGCGTTTAAGAATTTTGGAGCCAATGGCTTAAGCTTATCCTTAAACCTTTCAATATCAATGCCGCAGTATTTATAAGTGTCTAATATTACCACGACATAGGGTGTGGCATGTGACAATGAAATATGTGCGTTCCTTTTTGTTAAGTGTGGTTTATTATGTTCGTCAGTCCAAATTCCTTTAAAGGGTAAGTTCATTTGTTGGGCCAGTACCATAGAAAGGTAGCGACCGGCCAGCCATTCAGTTCTTCTTTTTTTATGAGAAATCGATTTCAGGTTGTCTCTATTGGCTACCAGTTGATCAATATAAGAATAGAAAAAAGATTCATCCTCTGTAAGATGCCATACACCAATAATTGTATTGGGCCCGAGATATTTGATGTGTTGAAGAGGCATGCCTTAGGTATAGGATTTAATAAGAATGCTTTTACTTTTGCTAAGTTAATTTTTTGCTCATCAAATAAACAATTGTATTTACAAAGTTATGGAAGATAAACTTTTTCGTAACTTGTGAAGAATTTAAGATGAGTTTGTAATCTTGGCATAAATTTATTGATTATAACAATGAAAATCACTCCATTAGAAATAAGACAAAAGACCTTTGAAAAGAAGTTGCGGGGATATGATAAAGATGAGGTAGATGCCTTTTTATTATCACTTTCACAGGAATGGGAACAAACTCAGGAGGAGTTAAAGGAGTTGAAAATGCAGTATATAAATGCTGAAAAAGAAATCAAACAATTACGTGAGGTTGAAAATTCGTTGTTTAAAACACTGAAAACAGCAGAAGATACAGGAGCCAATTTAATTGACCAGGCCAATAAGACTGCAGAGTTGCATATGCGCGAGACTCAAATGAATGCAGATGCTCTCCTGAATGAAGCTAAGTCAAAAGCCAGATCTACAATCGAGGATGCAGAAATGAAAGCCCGGCATGTCCTTGACAAAATGGAAGTAGAGATCAAAAACTTGAAGCAGGATTATAAGAATCTTGAAAACCTTAGGGATAGTGTTATCTCAGAACTCCGAAATATTTCAACGGATACGTTAAATAGAATTGGCAAAATAAATACTAGTACTTCAAAGAATGTCAGGTCTGAAAATGATGAAGAAGTACCTCAGGTGGAAAAAAGAGAAGAATTGAAAGAGGAGATTCAGGTAAATCATCAGGTGGAAGAGGAGGAGGTAATTGCAGAACCGGAGCATATCCAGGAAGAGGAGGAGCTTCCCCCAATAACTGATTTGGATGATGAGCCAGTGGAAGAACCTGTTGTGGAAACACCTGAGGTGAATACAGAGGAATCAGATGACGAGGACATCTCATTTTTTGATCAGATTAAATGATCATTTTTAATTAAAACCCTTATAGAGAAGTGGTTAAAATAGAACTCATTGGGCTCGAATTTTTCGCCTATCATGGAGTTTATTCTCAGGAGCAAAATGGCAATAATTTTATTGTAGACCTGTCTGTAGAAGGAGATTTCGAGGAGGCTATTGATAGTGATTGTCTTGATGGTACAGTAGACTATGAAAAGCTGTATCGAATAATTTCTGAGGAGATGCAGGTCAGGTCAAAGTTACTTGAGCATGTAACCGGCAGAATTTTTAAAAGAATAAAGGAGGAATATCCAGAGGTAAAAAAAATAGAGGTAAGTGTTCAAAAGCTCAATCCGCCTATAAAAGGTAATATTAAAGCTGCCAAAGTGAGTATTTCCTATCCGGGTTAAACAGGTTCTCTTTCAAAGAGAAATCCACTTTTCTCACCTTCAACAACATAGTCCAGTTTTAATCCCGCTAAATGGAGGACCTCCAGTTTATTGATATAAATAGGTAATTCGTCTGCCAGGTATGATATGTCGTTATCATCTTTTTTGCTGAAACCCATCCGATAAGATGCGGCACCACAGGATGCACCTGCAGAAGCCCGACCTATCCTCAACCCATGATCTTGCGGTACATTTTTGGCTTTCTTAATCTCTTTTATAGCGTTTAATGCATTGCTCGTTATACTTACAGGCTCTATTTTCATCTAAATAATAATTATAAATATGTTCCGTTTTCAAAAATAGGTATTATGTAAAATAAATCACCTTTTGGTTACTTAAGTTGACTATTAGGATTGTATAACTCATATTTGTTTAACCTAAAAATATCTTAAGATATTTTTACACGAAGTGCTGACGATTGAAAACATTAAATAGATATTTACTAATTGAAAATAATTTAACATCTTCAATGTCAGGGTTAATCCTGACGAAAGTGCTTGGACTACAAGCACTTTCGTCAATCATTATCAAGAGCAATGCTATTTAATTATTTAATTTTGGATTAAACAAAAATCGTATGGATACTCTTATTGAATTTGGAAAGATATTATTACCCGCTGCATTGGTGCTTTATGCTATGTACCTGGGGGTAAAGGTTATGGTTGCTAAAGAACTATCACATAAGCAGATGGAGATTAGGCAAAGAAGTATTGAAATCACATTGCCTGTCAGGTTGCAGGCATATGAACGTATGACTTTGTTTCTGGAAAGAATCTCACCCAATAACCTCGTGGTCAGAATAAATCAACCTAATTTAAGCGCAAGGGAGTTTCACCAGATGTTGCTGAAAGAGATTCGCGATGAATATAACCATAACGTTTCTCAACAGGTTTACATAGGGGAAGAAGTATGGGAAGAGGTCAAAACTGCAAAGGAAGATCTGATAACAGCAATAAACGCATCATCAGAAGGAATGGCTGAAGAAGCCACCTCATTGGATCTGGCTAAAACGTTGTTTGAATATCTTATGAATAAAAATATTGATCCAATTGAACATGCTTTAAAATCGCTTAAGCGAGAGATATCAAAGACCTATTAATTAGTTATCTTTATCCTCATGGCACCCAGAAAGCTAAAAGAGAACAAGTTTTACAGGAAAGCAAAAACAAAAGCTGCTAATATTATTGGTGATAGAGAGAAGATGAATAGCCTTGTTAATGCTTCGAAGGGGAAATTGCAGACAATTAAATTCGAAGACTCCAAAGTTCATAGAATAGCAGCCCATCTTCGTGTAATTGTTCGGATGATTAAAGCTTATGCTGATGGTTCGTACAGGGACCTGCCATGGAAATCTATTTTGGCTATGGTCTCAAGTGTTATTTATTTTCTTATGCCCCTTGACCTCATGCCTGATTTTATACCATTAACAGGATTGCTAGACGATTTCACGGTAATTATGCTGGTAACGGGTGCTTTTCACCAGGATATTGAAGCTTTTTTACTCTGGGAAGAAGAAAAGAGCTAGTCTTAGCTGTAAGATCAAAACCACAATAATATGAGAGTAGTAATTCAAAGGGTCACCCAGGCCAGTGTAGATATTGACTCAAAAACACATAACGAGATTAAAGAAGGATTGCTCGTATTATTGGGAATTGAAAATGCTGATTCGAAGGAAGATATTGATTGGTTGGTGAATAAAATTGCAGGGTTGAGAGTTTTCGATGATGAGAATGGTGTGATGAACAAAAGTGTTGAGGATATTAATGGTGAGATTATGGTGATTAGCCAGTTCACCCTTCATGCAAGCACAAAAAAAGGCAACAGACCATCGTACATTAAAGCCGCGAAACCGGATATTGCTATTCCTCTCTATGAAAATTTTGTTGCTTTATTATCGAATAGAATAGGAAGAGAAGTTAAGACCGGTGTATTTGGGGCAGAAATGAAGGTCCAACTAATCAATGATGGCCCGGTAACCATAATGATTGATACCAAGAATAAAGAATAATGACAATAAGTGAAGCACAACAAAGGATAGACGATTGGATTAAAGTATATGGCGTAAAGTACTTTGGTGAACTCACCAACATGGCCATTCTTACAGAAGAAGTAGGAGAACTTGCCAGGATTATGTCGAGAAAGTACGGAGACCAGTCGTTTAAAGAAGGAGAGTCAACGGACTTATCGGATGAAATGGCGGATGTGCTTTGGGTGCTTATTTGCCTGGCCAATCAAACAGGTGTAAATCTTACTGAAGCACTTGAGAAAAATATAGCCAAAAAGACCGCTCGGGATAAGGATAGACATATTAACAATCCAAAGCTGAGATAGTCTAGATATTTATTTATTAGTTCTTTTTTCCTACCTTTGCACTCCGTTCGAGTGAGCGGATGCTTTTCAGGCATTATGTTTAATTAAAAAAGGCCCTTGACTCATGGGCTAAGTTTATGAAAATGAGTCATTTATCTTATGAGTGAAGCTCAAAAACCTAAGGAGGAAGAAATCGAAACTCCGAAAGACGAAGCGGTAAAAGCGGCTGATCCAGCCGAAGCCAAGGAAGAAAAAGCTAAGAAAGCTCCAAAATCCAAAAATAAAAAAGAAGAAAAGGCTCCTGAAGCTGTGGCTGAGCCAGCCGAAGCCAAGGAAGAAGCAAAGGCTGAGCCTGTTGAAGCGAAAGCTGAAGAAGTACCAAAAGTAGAAGCTGAAGATACAGTTGAGCCTGCAGCAGCAGAAGCTCCTGTTGAAGAGAAGGCATCGGAATCTGAAGAAGTAAAAGCAGAAGAAAAAGAAGAAGCGAAGACTGAGCCTGCCGAAGTCAAAAAAGAAGAAGAGCCAAAGGCAGAAGAAGCTAAAGACACAACTGAAGAAAAGCCTGCAAAAGCCAAGAAAGAGAAAAAAGAATCAAAGGAAGTTGAGCCTGTTGAAGAGGAGTTTGATTGGGATGGCAGTGACACAAAAGGTTTTGGTGAAGGATATTCAAAAGAAGAAATTGAAAAACTTGAAGAATTATACACTGAGACATTAAATACAGTTACAGAAGGAGAAGTAGTAAAGGCTACTGTTGTAAGTGTTAATCCAAGAGATGTAATCTTAAACATTGGCTTTAAATCAGATGGACTGGTTTCAGCATCTGAATTCCGTGATATTGAAGGCCTTAAGACTGGCGATGAAGTAGAAGTATATGTTGAGGAGCAGGAAAATGCTCAGGGGCAGCTGGTTTTATCCAGAAGGAAAGCCAAGATTGTAAGCGCATGGGAGAACATCAAATCATCAGAAGCAGAAGATACTGTAATTGAGAGTATGGTTAAACGCAGAACCAAAGGTGGACTTATTGTTGACCTGTTTGGTGTTGAAGCCTTCTTACCAGGTTCTCAAATTGATGTTAAGCCAATCCGTGATTTCGATGTATTTGTTGGTAAGGCCATGGAAGTTAAGGTGGTTAAAATAAACTACTCTAACGACAACGTGGTTGTTTCTCATAAGGTTCTTATCGAGAAAGATCTTGAAGCACAACGATCTGAAATCCTTACCAACCTTGAAAAAGGACAGGTACTTGAAGGTGTTATTAAGAACATGACCAGCTTTGGTGTGTTTATCGACCTTGGAGGTGTAGATGGTTTACTTCACATTACGGATATTTCCTGGGGTAGAATTAACCATCCTGAAGATATCTTGAATCTGGATGAGACTGTAAAAGTTGTTGTACTTGACTTTGATGAAGACAAGAAGAGAATATCTCTTGGCATGAAGCAGCTTACTGAACATCCATGGGATTCACTACCAGAAAATATTGAGATTGGATCTAAAGTTAAAGGTAAGATTGTTAATGTTGCTGATTACGGTGCATTCCTTGAAATCCAGTCTGGTGTTGAAGGACTGATCCACGTATCTGAAATGTCGTGGTCACAGCATTTACGCAATCCATCAGATTTCCTTGAAGTAGGTGCTGAAATGGAAGCAGTAGTATTGACTATCGATCGTGATGAGCGTAAAATGTCATTAGGAATCAAGCAACTTACAGAAGATCCATGGACTAAGGCTGATGTTGTTCAGAAATATGCAGTGGGTACTGAGCATAAAGGTGTAGTACGAAACCTTACTAACTTCGGTTTGTTTATTGAGCTTGAAGAAGGTATTGATGGCCTGGTACACGTTTCCGATCTTTCATGGACCAAGAAGATTAAGCATCCATCTGAATTCGTTCAGGTTGGACAGGATCTTGAAGTTCAGGTATTGGAGCTGGATATCGAAAACAGAAGATTAGCGCTTGGTCATAAGCAATTGGAAGAAAATCCTTGGGATACTTTCGAGACAGTTTTTGTGCCAGGATCTACGCATAAGTGTACAGTTCTTAACAAGACAGACAAAGGTGCAACCCTTGAGTTACCATATGGAATTGAAGGATTCTGTACTGCACGTAATCTTGTAAAAGAAGAAGGAGGCAAAGCAGATGTGGGAGAAACACTTGAATTTGTTGTTAAGGAGTTCTCTAAAGGTGATAAGAGAATATTGTTATCACACACGGCTACTTTCAGAGAAGAAGAGAAGCCTGCAGCAAAGAAGAAAGCTAAAAAATCTAACGTTAAAAACCTTGAGGCAACTTCCAGCTTAGGAGATCTTGAAGCACTTTCTAGTTTGAAGGATGCTATGGAGGACACTTCTAAGAAGAAAGCGCCTAAAGCTACTGCTAAGCCTGCTAAAGCCAAGAAAGAAGAGGCCCCGGAAGCTAAGGCTGAAGAGGTAGCTGAACCAGCTGAAGCTAAAGAAGAAAAGGAGGCAAAACCAGCTAAGAAGAAAGCTGCTAAGGCCAAGAAGGAAGAGGTTGTTGAGGAGAAAGCAGAAGAAGTAAAAGCTGAAGCAGAGGAAGCTGTTAAAGAAGAACCTGCTGAAAAGGCACCAAAAGCTGAAAAAGCAGAAGCAAAGGGTGAAGAAAAGGAAGAATCGTCAGAAGAAGCAGCTGACGATAAAAAATAAATAATAGGCAGGGAAGTTTTGCTTCCCTGTTCTATTTTTGTACTTCGACTCCGCTCAGTACAAGTAGGTGATAAAAAGTTATCACTTAAAAGTATAGAAGTATGGCGCTGTGGCCGTCCCGATAGCTATCGGGAGGCTGGCGGAAAGTCTGCAAAACCCTGCCTGCGGCAGGCAGGGTTCTACAGCGGTTCGACACCGAAGGTTCATGAGGGGTTGTGCGGCATGGTTTGTGCGGGTACGAATAATCCGCTCAACGCAAGGATG
>JBDLIU010000042.1:0-22733 GCA_039714715.1 Bacteroidota bacterium | reverse complement strand
CTGCTTTTCAGAACAGAAGAAATTGAAGCTGGAGATATGCTTATGATAGTTCGAAATAATTATTTCTATGTGCCGGAAGAAGCACCGTCAGGATTTTTGGCCAATGGCGATTTTGCAGAAATAACAAAGATAATCTCCTTTGAGGAAGTGCATGGATTTCGTTTTGCGACATTGGAATTGAGGTTGATTAATGACTATGAAACACTGCCTTTTGAAGCTAAGGTGGTACTAGATACTTTGCATACAAATTCTCCCGCATTAACTCAGGAGCAAAACAAGCAACTATACCAATCTGTACTTGAAGATTACATTGATTATGATTCTAAAAAAGAATTAAATGAAGCCTTGAGGGCAGATCCTTATTTAAATGCACTTCAAATTAAATTTGCATATGCAGTAACATGTCATAAGGCGCAAGGAGGGCAATGGAAGGCTGTGTTTATCGATCAGGGTTATCTGAATGAAGAAATGATCAATACTGAATTTATTCGTTGGCTTTATACAGCAATTACCAGGGCAAGTGAAGAGTTATTTTTGCTGAATTTCAATAACAAATTCTTTAAGCCCTAACGAATGTGAAGTCGGGAGTTACCTCCTGACTTACGGTGCAGAGTGCCCCCAAAGTGTCAGAAGGTAACTTCTGACACCACAGTGATTATTTTTAAAGATTTAATTTCTAAACTTTATTATGTTTAATTCGTTCTTTAAAAAGGTGTTATTTTTGTTACTGAATAAAAGAGAAAAGTAAAAGATGAAGAGCCTGGTAACCTTAATTTTCGGAGTTTTTGTGGTTTTTTATGCATTTGCACAGGAAGAAGCAAAACTGGAGGGGCCTGTAATTACATTTGAAGCGACTTCTCATGATTTTGGCGATATAACCCAGGGTGAAAAGGTTGCACATGTCTTTAAATTTGAAAATACAGGAACAAATCCATTGGTTATTACCAATGTGCAATCAACCTGTGGATGTACTGCCACTGAATGGCCAAGGGAACCAATACTACCTGGAGAGACAGGCAGTATTAAGGTGAATTATGATAGCACCGGAAGGTATGGGAGACAAAACAAGGTTATTAGTGTGGTATCCAATGCGGTATCACCACTTAATCAGGTAAAGATTACCACCAATGTGCTTCCTGCGGGTGACTAATTAGCGCTACGAATAATTCCAATTAATAAGGCTACCCACCCAAAGATAAAAGCAACTCCACCTATCGGTGTAAGGGCTCCCCATTTGGTAACTCCGGTTAAACTCAGAATGTATAGCGATCCTGAGAAAATTATAACCCCAATAAAGAACCCATAGCCTGCAAAGTTAAGTAGCTTGTGATCGATTTTTTGCATTAAAAGGCCGAGTAGAATCAAAGCCAGAGCATGGTAAAATTGGTATTTCACTCCTGTTTCAAAGGTTTCCAGCCTGTTGTTGGCTTCCAGTATTGATTTAAGTGCATGGGCTCCAAATGCCCCAATTGCTACAGCAAGGCCACCCAGCGTACTCCCGAATATTAAGAATAATTTAGCCATTTATTATGTTGGTATCATACAAGGTCGTGCACCGAAAATGGCTGTACCAATACGGATCATTGTACTGCCTTCTTCAAGTGCTATTTTATAATCATTTGTCATTCCCATAGAAAGTTCTTTGATTTCTACATTATTGGGAAGTTCCTTACTATTTAAATTTTCTTTAATTGCCGCAAGCTTTTTAAACTCATTCCGAACCTGCTCCTGATCATCTGTAAAAGTTGCCATCCCCATAAGTCCAACAACTCTAATGTTAGTAAGTTGTGTCCAATCAGCGTTTTTAATAAGTTCAAAAACACCTGATTCATCAATTCCAAATTTACTCTCTTCACTTGCAATATGGATTTGCAGGAGGCAACTTATTGTACGCTCATTCTTCTTAGCTTCTTTGTTGATCATATTAAGCAACCTCAGGCTATCAACTGCATGGATCAGATGCACAAAGGGTGCTATATACTTCACCTTATTACGTTGCAGATGCCCAATATAATGCCATTCGATATCTTCGGGCAGCTCTGATTGCTTTGTAGCAAGCTCCTGTACCTTGTTTTCACCGAATACTTTATTCCCGGCATTATAGGCCTCCATGACCTCTTCATTAGACTTTGTTTTACTTACGGGAATAAGTTTGGCTTCGAATGGTTTAAGCTCTTGCCAGAAATGTTGTAATTGTTCTTTTATCAATGGTCTGTATTTTATGCAAATTTAGTCCTGTAAAATATTGCTAACAAAAGTTGATTTAAGAATGAGCCATATTAAAAAGAAAACTACCGCCCATTTGAGGTAAATGTAATAGAAATCTGTAGTGTCTTTGTACCTTGTTTCCTTAATTTCAGCTTTTTCATATAGATCGATTAGTTTAAACACGCGTTCGAGGGCTTCATTATCCGAAACCCTGTAAAATTCGCCATTCCCGATCTCAGCAATATTCCTTAATGTGGTTTCATCCAGTGTGTTTTCAATATAGTTGGGGTTGCCGAAAAAGTCTTTTCCAAAAGGAACCCTACCTTCTCTTCCTACGGCAATGGTATAAATTTTAATATTGTATGCGTCAGCTAGTTCTGCAGCCGTCATTGGATCAATATTTCCGGCCGTATTATCTCCATCGCTAAGTAGAATAAGTACTTTCGACTTTGCATTAGACTCCCTCATTCTGTTTGTTGCCACAGCCAAGGCACTTCCAATAGCAGTTCCTCTGCTCTCTATCAGGTTGAAATCTATATCTTTCAGGTAGGCTTTGAGAAGATCATAATCAGTAGTAAGAGGGGAGAGGGAATAGGCCTCACCTGAGAAAATAACAATACCAATCCGATCTTGAAAACGACCCATAATAAAATCCCCAGCTATATCTTTTGCTGCTTCAAGTCTGTTAGGTTTAAAATCTTCTATCTGCATGGATTCAGAAATGTCTATTACCAGGGTAATATCAATACCTTCTGTCCACTGTTCTACTTTTTCATTGGTTTTTTGCGGTCTGCCAAGAGCCAGAATTATCATAGCCAAAGTAATGCCAAGAAGAATACTAGGAAGATGCCTTAGAAGGACTGAGGGGGTCCACTTAATATCTTCTTTTGGCAATGCCAGGTCTAATTTTTGTCCCAAAGTTCTCTGAACCAACCATTTTAGGAAAAAAAGTAATGGAATAGCTGCCAGTAAAAACAATAAGTGCCTGTTCTGCCATTCAAATCCTTTAAGAGTTTCAATTGCAAACCAGTTGAGAGAGAACCACGTATCTGTAACTATATTATCCATTTTTGATCGCTTCTTTTTTTCTTATGTAACAATCAATGGCATAATTCTTCAAATAATCAAAAGCCTCTATTGTGTGAGAGCTTTGCAAACCTCCGTAAATATTGCGGTCAATAATATTTAAGTTGCTGGCTAATTCAGGGTCATTATCCCTGATAACAATTTCTTTAGAGGTAAACTTGGTATAAGGTTTTACCAGTAGCTTTTCCAGGTATTTCTTCCAGAAAGCCAGGGTTGCTTCAACCTCTATCGAACCTGTTGTTGTTTTTTCTTCAAACAATTTAATAAATCGACTGTGTCGCTTATTCATCCAGTATATTCGTATGGCCTTGCGAATACCTTTGCCAAAGACAATGTAAATAACAATAATTATAATTATTATAATCACAGTTCCGGCTGTAAAATATGGATAGTTAAACGCAAGTGGTAGATCCTGATAATTAGTATTCACCAACATGGCTACTGAATCTGGCATGGCAACCACAACCTGATCAAGAATTATCGAATCTTTCTCTGTGTAAAAGATGGTGCTGTCAAATTCATTAATGATGAATACAGGTAATGTCAGTGACTGTACAGTATCGATTTCGAAAGTTGAAAAATAATAAACTGCACTGTCAAAACTTTCTACACTGTCTGAGCGGGTGAAGAAATAATTTCTTTTATCTAATTCAAAAGGGCTGAAATCATACAATGAATCAGGGAATGCTATGTCGAGGTTTTTATTATAGCGTACTGAAAGGGAAAAAGGCAATGGCTCTCCGATTTTTACACTGTCTTTCAGAAAATACCCTTTTGGGATTATCTCCTGTGCAAATACAGGGATGCTGAACAACCAGGCTAGTATGATCAGAAATTTTTTATCCACGTTTAATTGACTGGTTTCTTACCTTGAACATACGAATCAATTTTGGAACATAATCTTCATCTGTATCAATATCCAGGTAGTTGATTTGATGCTTCTTACAGAAGATTTTCAGCTCTTCTGCCTTTTCAACATATGTTTTGTTAATGCTGTTTCTAAAGAACGAAGAAGATGTGTTAACCCACTTTCTTTTATTATTTTCCTTATCATAGATAGGCACAATGCCCAGGCTTGGAATCTTTGTTTCTCTCTTATCTGAAATGTGAAGTATCACCAGGTCGTGGCGATTTGCCATCGCTTTCAGGTTATCGAAATAATTTTCATCAATAAAGTCTGAAATAAAGATGATAATGCTTCTGCGCTTAATTGCGTTTAGCGAATAGATGATAGCCTGGTTAAGGTCTGTTTTGGTGGATTTAGGTTTATGGTCAAATAGCGCTGAGATAATTTCATAGGCATGTTTGTTGCCTTTAGCAGCTTTTACATACTTCTCTTTTACATCAGAATACGAAATTAAACCCACTTTACTTGATTCACGCAAAGCTACAAGTGAAAGAACGCCACATATCTCTTTACCTACATCAATTTTTTGTTTACCCGGAACACCAATTTGCTGGGAGGCACTGATGTCAACCAGAAAGAACACCGATTGCTCCTTGGTTTCCTTATATACTTTTACAAACGTATGATCATATTTGGCTGTGGCTCGCCAGTCGATAGCTCTTATGTCATCCCCGTACTGATAGAGACGAATATCTTCAAACTCTATACCAGTACCCTTAAATACAGAGTAGAAATCACCCTGCATTTGAGAATTTATTGCTTTTCTGATTTGTATTTCGTATTTCCTTAGCTTTTTTACAAGCTCCCGCATTCCTGGCAATGTTTATGTCACTACTTTATATCCCGACAAGTCGGGAGTAGCAGAATTATTAATAAACTGCAATAATAATATTTTGCCATCGCTATTAACAACAATAAGGACTTTTCTATATCCAATTGTTCCACTTATCAGGGGATTATTGGAAATCATTAGCTTGCTACTGTATATTTAATATTTTTCGTGTAATCACTTTTAGTTTCATATGATTACGATCTCAAATTAACAGAAAGCACTTTTTTCGTTATTGTTAATCCAATAAATATAACCAGGTGCTTGAAATAACCCAACTATAGCATATAATCAACAAGAATGGCATAGTTCAGGTATAACGACCCTGTTTTACCTGAACTTGCAGATGAAAGCAAAAGAAGTTTCGATAACTTTTTTAAAATTACGTAATGTTTTTGATTTGTAGGATTATCTTTTATTTTTACAGCTTGGTAAAGCATATTTTACCTGGAACAAATATATAATTAGAAAAGAAGAAGTGAAGGCGTCTCAGAGAGTGTTAATATTAACAAAAGAAATAAATTTGACTTCAAAATATGTAAATTGTAATAGTTAGAGTAGAAGTAAATTTTTGTTATAGATGATTAAGAAACAAATACTAGAGTATACGTTAGGTTTAAATCGATTTCTTGGACACATTAAACTGTTTATATTTATTTTAAATCTGGGAGTATTGTTATTATTTGCCGGGTGTAAAAATAAAATAGAGCCACCACCTGTATCTGGCCTTTCTATAACAGGTGTTTCCATACCTTCGACAATCGAAGCAACACCAGGTGGTGAAGTTTCAATAACCGGAAAAGGTTTTTTATTAGGCGATCAGATTCAACTATCTTCCACAACAGATAGCAATATTGAATATATAATTGATATAACATCTGCCAGTGATGAAATGGTCACATTTAATATGCCGATTGAGTTTGAGACAGGCAGCTATAAGATAACTGTTTTAAGAGGAGATGAAAGTCAAGTTCTGGGAACAGTTAACTTCAACATTATTGTAGGTATAGAAATTCCCGACAAAGAAGGAATGACTATTAAAGGAATTGTATACTGTAGTGGGGTAGGGATTCCCGGCGTAGTGGTTTCTGATGGTATTGAAGTTACTGTAACTGATGATAATGGTATATATTACCTTCCTTCTGAAAAAAAGTATGAATACGTTTATATATCTGTACCTGGTAATTATGAGGTAACCAATACCGAAAATCTTCCGCAGTTTTATAAAAGGCTCGCAGGGGGAAGCTCCGTTGAACAAAAAGACTTTTCATTAGTTGAGACCGACAATACCAAGCATGTTGTACTTGCTATGGCCGACTGGCACCTGGCCAACCGCAACAACGATGTAACCCAGTTCAGCAGTGGCTTGCTCTCCGATGTAAATGCAATCATAAATAATTATAATGCACAAGGCATAAAAGTCTATGGGCTGACCCTTGGGGATCTGACCTGGGAACTGTTTTGGTACTCTAACCATTTTGCATTGCCCGAATACCTTGTTCAGATGTACAAGATCAATTGTACCATGTTCAATATTATGGGGAACCACGATAATGATCCTTATTATGCTGATGACTGGCTTGCAGAGCAAGCCTACAAGGATATTGTTGGTCCTCTTTACTATTCCTTTAACCTGGGAAATGTACATTATGTCGTTCTTGACAATATACAATACATTAATTCAGGTGCTTCGCAGGGAATAATCGGGGCCCGGAATTACAATGAATATATTACTGCTGATCAACTTACATGGTTACAAAAGGATTTGGCAGCAATCAGCGATAAGAACACTCCTATTATAATTGGTATGCATCACCAACTGTATAGTAAACCAGTAGTAGATGAAAATGGTAATTACCAGGCTAACCTTTCTGTGGATAACGGAAGCTCTTTCCTGTCAGTTCTGGACGATTTTACAAATGTTCATGTACTTACAGGGCATACTCATGTAAACTACTCGGTTGAACCCTTTTCATCCTTAATGGAACACAATACTGCAGCCGTAAGTGCTACTTGGTGGTGGACCGGGAAAAACGGCTATGCAGGGAATCATATATGCAAGGATGGAAGTCCCGGAGGCTATGGCGTTTGGGAAATAGACGGAACCGAATTAGAGTGGTACTATAAAAGCATATCTTACCCCAGCGACTACCAATTCAGGACATATGACCTGAATACAACCCATATAACAGCCGCAGAATTTGCGCCAAATGCAACCGAAGAAGACTTAGCTGTATATTCCGGAGAATATGCAAGCCAAAGCATTGCCAATGAAGTTCTTATTAATGTCTGGGGATATGATAAGAGTTGGACTGTAGAGGTAACAGAGAGCGGAAATCAACTGGAAGTTGCCCAGGTAAATGCCAAAGACCCATTGCATATTGTTTCATATGAAGCCCTAAGGCTGAATAATGGAGCCACTCCAACAGGTGCTTTTGTTACCAACACAACTCCCCACTTTTTCAAGGTTAAGGCTTCCAGTCCTACCTCAACACTTGAAATTACTGTTACCGACCGTTTTGGAAATATATACACAGAGACTATGGTCCGACCCAAAGCATTTACCTATGATATGAAGTAATTAATAATGAGTTTAATTAATAACAAAATATAAAAAATATGGATTTGAAACCTACTATGAAGACTCTCTTCGCATTTTTATTATCGATTTGCATGGTCATTCCTTCACTGGCCCAAGACAAAGTGGTAAGTGGAAAAGTCTATGAAGCAGATGGCCAGACGCCTATTCCTGGTGCTACAATAATGATTAAAGCAACAAGTATGGGTACAGTAACCAATATTGACGGGGAATACAGGCTGGAGCTAACTGGAGACAATCCCATTCTGGTCATTCAGTTTATTGGGTTTGAAACACAAGAAATCGCGGTTGAGAACAGAAGCATCATTGATGTGGTACTGAAAGAAGACCTTATCCAATTGGAAGCAGTGGTTGTGACTGCTTTAGGTATAACCCGAGAGCAAAAATCGCTGGGTTATTCAGTATCAGAAGTTGAGAGCGAAGAACTTACAAAAACAGTCTCAGGGAACTGGTTAAATTCAGTTGCCGGAAAAGTGGCTGGATTAACTTTCGACCAGGCAGGTTCAGGCCCAAGTGGTTCTCTACGTGTTACACTGCGGGGTGACCAGTCCTTGAATTATAGTGCCAACGAAGCTTTGTTCATTGTTGATGGTGTGCCTATTACTTCAGGTATGACTGCAACAGCAGGCGGATCAAACTATGCTAACGTTGATGCTCCTGTTGATTTTGGAAACGGGGCTAGTGACATAAACCCTGAAGACATAGAATCTATTTCTGTGCTTAAAGGTCCGGCAGCTACTGCGCTCTATGGTTCGAGAGCTGCCAATGGAGCCATAGTGATCACAACAAAGTCAGGAAGGACAGATAAAGGGATCGGGATTTCTATCAACTCTACCACAAGCTTTGAAAGAGCAGGTTATTTTCCTGACTTTCAGTCTCAGTATGGAAATGGTGGTGATTTGGGTAGAGATGAGTACTCTTTATGGGAAATGCCAGCAGATCTGGCACCTGATGGGATAGCACAACCCTCTCATTGGTCTCGTTATGCTTATGGTGAAAAATTTGACCCTGAAAAACTACGTTATTTATATTCATCTTTAGATTGGGATACGGGTGAATTTACTAAACTGCCCTTTGTTTACCAGGATGACTGGTATACCGGACTGTTTAAAACAGGTGTAACAGCTAGTAATACGGTAACTGTGGATGGGAGTAACGGGGAAGGGACAAACACCCGCTTTTCCGTTACCGATTTTCGTAATAATTGGATACTTCCAAATACCGGTTTCAACAGACAATCTGTTTCATTGTCTTTTAACACAGAGGTAAATAAGTTTATAAAACTTAATGCAAAAGTGAATTATTATCGCAAGAACAGTGATAATATGCCTGTAGGTGGCTACGATGAGAACAATGCAATGTATGCCCTTACCTGGGGATACAATGTAAACAGCATTAATGACTGGAAAAACGAATATTTTGAAGGACGCTATAATTATGCGAACTGGTCAGTTGGAGGTGATAATATTGGCCATGGCCTTGTAACCCCTTCCAGCTGGGCATTTAATCCTTATCGTACGCTGTATGAACAGCTCAGCACACAAGACAAAGACAGGGTTTTGGGAAATATCGGCCTTACTTTCGATCTGTACGAAGGTCTCAGCCTAACTATCCGGACAGGGTTGGACTGGTCGGATGAATTCAGAACGCAAAGAACACCTTTCTATACGGCTGGTGCCCAATATGGTCGCTATCGAGAACAAACGGTAAGACGCATTGAAATGAACAACGATTTTATGTTGCGCTATACCAATGATGAACTGGCAGGTCAACGATTAGGTGTTTCTGTTGTATTTGGAGGAAATAACAGGGTATATAATTATTTCAACTCTAAAATCACTTTATCACAGTTGGGCGAAGAAGGAATATACCATACAACTAACCTGCCTCCGGGAATTATCCCCGATCCCTATAATTACCGAAGCACAAAAGTAGTTAACAGCTTATTTGGTATGGCTTCCTTAAGCTGGGATGATACTTATTTCATTGATATTACCGGGCGTAATGACTGGTCAAGTACACTATCAGCCAATAACTGGTCGTATTTCTATCCTTCTGTTGCAGCCAGTATATTGGTGAATGAAATATTCGATTTTAATCAAAATGCATCATGGATTGATTTTATGAAATTACGCCTTTCATGGGCCAATGTTGGTAACGACACCTCACCTTACTCCTTAGATCAGTATTATAGTACAACTTCATTTGCAGGTGCTTACAAACTACCCGGCACGATCCCTGATCCTATGATAAAACCGGAGAATGTTGAAAGCTGGGAAACCGGACTGGACGTTAAATTATTTCAGAACCGTATCTCATTTGATATCGCACTTTATAATTCATCCACTACCAACCAGATTGTTTCTGTTGCCATAGATCAGATTACAGGGGCAACAGGTATGAAAATTAATGCCGGGGAGATTCAAAACCAAGGAATTGAATTAGCATCAAGGTTTGTTCCTGTAAGAAAGGATGACTTTGAGTGGTCTTTTAATCTTACATGGTCAAAAAACAACAACAAACTGGTTAGCCTTCAGGAAGGATGGGACCCTGAAGAACCCCTTCAAACTGATATGGGAACGACTATAGGGAGTCGGGTTTATGTTTATTCATTCGTTGGTCAGGAAATGCATGTGATCTACGGACGAGGATTCCAGAGAGCTCCTGAAGGAGCATTTTATATAGACGAAAACGGTGACCAGGTGGATGCTGAAGGGATGCATATAGTAAATGCCAGTGGCTATCCCTTACTTGATGAAGTACCGGACAGAAAGATAGGTAATGTGAATCCCGACTGGAGAGCGGGTATGACACAGCAGTTCAGGTATAAGAATTTTAGCTTGTTTGCCACATTGGCAGGCCAGCTGGGAGGGAATGCTTACTCTGTAACAAATTTCGCTCTTTCATACCAGGGAAAACTTAATAACTCTATTGAAGGCCGGAACGATGGGCTTGTGCATGAAGGAGTAAATGTTATTGACAACGGAGATGGAACGTTTTCTTATACTAAGAATACAACGGTTACAAACAGTATTTTGACTTATTACAATACATATATGTGGAATCGTAACAATGTAGAGACGAACACTTTCAGCACTTCTTTTCTGAAGCTGAGAGAAGTCCGCCTGGATTATCAATTACCAAAAAGTTTGCTTCAACGAACCAAATACGTACAGGGGGCCAGCCTTGCTGTATTTGCTACCAATCTGTTCAGCATCTCTAATTTCCCTCAATACGACCCTGAAACAGGAATGTTAGACGGCAGCAATATTCATAGAGGGATTGAGTCTATGGCATTTCCAATGACCAGGACTTATGGAGTCAATGTTAAAGTTTCACTCTAAAAACAATCAGATCATGAAAAGAAATAAAATAATATTTACGATTCTACTTATCTCTTTTATCGGTGCTTGCACATCTGATTTTGAAGAGATCAATGTTAACCCGAATAAAACGACTCTGGGTCAGGTACAGGCAAGCGCTATATTTGAACCCTTGATCTATAACGGTGCCAATGCCTGGTTATACTACACATGGTTCTGGAACAATGAACTTATACAGTTCACTGCCTTTACCGGTGGAACTACCAGAGAGGAACACCGTTACTCAATAAGCGATGGGAACTGGCAAAATGTATGGAACTTATATGGACGATACACCAATAATACTCTGCATATGTATGATCTGGCCAAAGAGCAGGAAGACCCTTCACTTGAGGCTATTGCACTTACATTAAAGGTTATGTATATGTCTAATCTTACTGATATCTTTGGTGATATTCCGTACTCAGAAGCTTTTTTGGGTCGTAAAGGTGGGACCACAAAACCCAAATTTGATTCACAGAAGGAAGTTTATGAACAGATGTTTGCCGATCTGGAAATGGCCAATGATATCTATGCTACCGATCCTTTATTCCTAAAGCCTATGCTTGACGGTATGTATGGCGGTTCTATGGAGCAATGGAGGAAATTCAACAATTCTATTTACCTCAGGCTGCTTTGCAGAGTAAGTGGACGTAGCGAAATGAATGTGGGCACTAAAATGACAGAGATACTTGATAATCCGACAGACTACCCAGTGTTTACTTCTAATGAAGATAACGCAACTGTTGTTTATTCGGGTATTGACCCATATCGCAATGAGTTTGCAACAACTAACGAAGGTAGTTTTACAAGTTCGGGTCGTAAGCTAACTCAGCAGTTGATAAAAATGACGGTAATTACAGATTTAGGAGTACAAACTTATGAAGATCCGCGCCTGGCGATTATTGGAAAGAAAAATCCGAGCGCAACAAGCAACCCTACTGATATATGGATCGGTACTGTAGCAGGTTGTACACAAGAAGAACGACAGACGGTAGACCGAGGTACATCATGGCTGAATACAGCAGTAATGTGCCGTCCTGAGGCTCCAGGCTGGTTTATGGATTATGCCGAAGTACAGTTTATCCTGGCTGAAGCTGCCTTCAAGGGATTGATCACTGGAGGTGAGACAGCGGCCAAAGAGTATTATAACAGTGCAGTCACTGCTTCTTTACAAAAATGGTCAGAATATGGACAATACAGCCAATTGCCGGTAAGCATTACTCAGGAAGACATAGATACTTTTCTTGCATCAGACCTGGCAGCCTGGGATTTAACAGCTGCTCATAAAAAGGAAGAATTAATTGCAAACCAGAAACATCTTGCCTTATTCTGGGTGGGGATGGAAGCCTATCATGAGTACCGCCGTACTGGCTATCCTCTACTTATTATTGGAGATGGAACAGTTTATAATGATTTCATCCTTCCTACACGTTTTGCTTATCCTAATACGACTATGGCAACAAATAACACTAATGCCCAGGAAGCCCTCAGTAGGATGGGTGGCGAAAATAATATGAAAACACCGGTATGGTGGAGCAAACAGGCTATTGGAAATTAATGAATAAAAAAATAATTATGATGTATATTATTAATCATTTTAAAGCGAAGGAAAAGGCAATAATGCTTATGGGAATAATATTGCTTTTTTCTCAGGTATTTGTATCGTGTCAAGAAGAAGTTGAAGCAGAACAATACTTTTATCTCGAAGGCGATCCTACCGGCTTGTCGGTAGATATAAATCCTACCACTAAAAAGTATATTGTACGTTCCAACCGTTCCTGGAAAATTGTACCTCAGGGTGATGATGACTGGGTAAAGACTTTTCCCGATGAAGGTGATGATGATGGTATATTTGAATTTATAATTGATGAGAATAATGCGTTCGATCCACGTACCATGAACTTTGCGTTTATTGTAGGAGGGAAGGAGCAACCCGTTCTTTTCCGTGTTGATCAGGAAGCAAATGTTCCATATATCACTATTGAAGGCGCAGAAAACGGTATTTCAACTAAATCAGCCGCAGGAGAACTAATTATTCCTATTAAGGCAAATGTAGATTGGACATATTCTATTGATGATGATAGTTGGCTTACGGAACTTGAGGTGACTAATACAGAAATTAAACTGCAAGTTGCAAAAAACCTGGGTGAAGAGCGGGCTGTAACACTTACAGTTAGCTCAGCAGAGTATGGGATAGATGAGAGTGCAGTTATTACCCAATCTTCAGGGTTAGTTATTCTCGAAGAAAATTTTAGCTGGTTAAATTATGGTAGTGCAGTTCCTTACGAATACCAGGATGAAGAACGCTATGACAATTGGACGGCGGAAGAGAAAGCTATGGGATGGGATGTTACTCCCAATGAATTCAGTAGTTACCAGAAATGCACCTATGCCAGGGTTGGTTATGTAAAATTAGGTAAAACAAACTATGGTGGAGATCTGATTTCGTCAAATCTGGATATTGTAGGAACCGTAAATTTATCCGTAACATTTAAAGCAGCAGTATATATTTCTTCTGGTGGAACTATTGACGACAGGATACTTAAAGTATTTGCCCTGAATGCCGGAACAACAAGTGTTTCGGAATATACAATTGACAATGTTCCCAACTCACTGGCAGAGGATCAGGCGGGAATTATAAATGATATATGGGATCCTTCAAGAGCCTATAGTTTCACAATAACAGGTGCTACTTCGGCAACACAAATTAAATTCCTTGCTGGTGATTACGGTTTGGCAGGTGTAGGACAAGGTAAAAATCGTATCTTAATAGATGATATTAAGGTTGTGATTGTACCATAAAGTATATAACTACTAATTGTTTTAGTAAAAGGGGCGTCTCAATTTTATTGAGGCACCCCTTTTTTGTTGAAATTCTACAAGGATTAATAGGCAGGTATTATTTAAGAAACATTAATAGTATTTTTGAAGGGTGAAAGGATCATTTTTAAGTGTAATTATGTTAATGGCAGTTGCCTGTTCTTCAGATAGGTTACCGGAATCAGTAATGACAGAAGAACAAATGATAAAATATCTTGTTGATCTTCACATTACGGAATCCTCTGTTCAGAACCTTAGGCTTAAGGCCGACTCAGCCAAAGTGGTATTTGCTACCAGGGAAAAATACCTTTTGAAGGAACATGAGATAACAGACTCAATCTTTATTAAAAGCTATAATTACTATCTGAATAACCCTGAAAGGCTTGAGTCTATTTATAGTGCAGTTGTAGATAGTATCAGTCTAAAACAATCCCTATTGAGCGATTCGGAATGATTTACCCTGACAGTATTGAGGAAAAACTGGGATTTGACAGGATAAAAGACCAATTATCAAATTATTGTGTTTCAGATCTGGGTAAATCACTTGTTAAGGAGATCAAATTTGAGACTGGCAAAAGCAGGATTCAGAAGAAGATAAATCAGGTTGCTGAGTTCCAACAGTTGATTGCTCATGGTGATGTGCCTGCTATAGGTAGCGTAACTGATATTTCAGAATCAGTAGAAAAGAGCCTGATAAAGAATAACTGGTTAAGTGGTTTAGAATTATACAAAATTTTGCTTAACCTGTCATCTGCCATTGAACTAAGCAATTACTTGTTGAAAGTAAGTGATGAGTTTCCTTCATTAAAGACACTGATTCCTTATTTAGTAGATCTAAATGATTTGAATAACAGGTTGCGTAAATCAGTGGCAGAAGAAGGTGCGATACTTGATTCTGCAAGTAAAGAGCTTAAAACTATCAGAAACAGGATCGCTTCTGAAGAAGGGCGGCTAAGAAAAACACTGAACACAATATTCCGCAAGGCTAAATCAGAAGGCTATGTGCCAGAGGGGGCTACTATTAGCTTGAGGGAAGGAAGAATGGTCATTCCTGTGACAGCTTCGTTTAAGAGGCAGATACAGGGATTCATCCATGATGAATCAGCAAGTGGCAATATTGTATTTCTGGAGCCTGCCGCTGTCCTTGATAGTAACAATACCATCAGGGAGCTTACATTAGCCGAATCAAGAGAAATTAAAAGGATATTGGTTGAGCTTACTGCCCTGGTAAGTGAAAGTTCAACCGAATTAAGCAATGCAAATGATTTCCTGGCCACTGTAGATATGCTGTGGGCAAAGGTTAAACTTGCTAACAGACTGGATGCCAATCAGCCTGAAATAAAGGAGTATATTGATATAAAAGTTCTGAAGCATCCGCTGTTGATTTTATCTAAAGACAAGGAAAGAAAGGTGGTGCCTCATGATATTTATTTAGATACCAAAGAGCGAATTATGCTTGTGTCAGGTCCTAATGCAGGAGGAAAAAGTGTTGTTCTGAAAAGCTTTGGACTTAACCAGATGATGCTTCAATCAGGTATCTTACCATGTTGCGATGCGGATTCTTCATTCAGGATTTTTAAGGATTTGTTTATTGATATAGGGGATGAACAATCTATTGATAATGATTTGAGTACGTATAGCTCTCACCTTAAGAATATGGGTGCTATGCTAAATAAAGCTGATAAAGACAGTCTGATATTGATTGATGAATTGGGCTCCGGAACAGATCCCTCATTTGGTGGAGCCATAGCAGAGGCGGTACTGGGTGAAATCACAAACAGTAATTGTAAAGGTATTATAACCACTCATTTTAGCAACCTTAAGGTTTATGCCGATAACACTAATGGAGTAGTTAATGCAGCCATGGTTTTTGATTTAAAAAATTTAAAACCATTATATGAGTTAAATCGTAATAGGCCGGGTAGTTCTTTTAGCCTGGAAGTTGCTGGAAAATCCGGAATTCCTAAAGATGTAATTAAAAAGGCCAAAGATCTAATTGGTGTTGATCAGATTGAGGTAGAAGATCTGTTAGCTAAGGTTGACCAGGAAAAACAGCTTCTTGAAGAACAAAACAAGGAGCTGATCTCTAGAAACAAGGAACTGGATAAGCTGATATCTGATTATTCATTGCAAAAAGACAAACTGGACAAGGAGAAGAAAGCAATATTAAATAAGGCAAAGGCAGAAGCATCGTTAATTCTTAGTAGGACTAATAAAGAGATTGAGAAAACAATCAGGCATATTAAAGAAAACAAGGCTCAGAAATCAGAGACTAAAAAGATTAGACAATCACTTAAAAAGTACGCAGATGATTTAACTCCAGAGAAGGAGTCAAAATTAGCTGATTCATTCAGGAGCGATATTAAAAAGGTTGAAGGTGATATCAAGGCAGGGGATTCTGTGATGGTTATCTCAAGTGGTGTGATTGCCGAAGTGCTAGAACTTAAAGGGAAGAAGGCTAAAGTATTAATTGGGGAGTTACAATCGGTTGTGTCATTGAGCAAACTGGAGAAGGTTTCAAGAAAAATGGCCAGGGAAACCTCAAGAAAGAAAGATACAATTTCAGGAAATGTAAACAAATTGATGGCTCAATTTTCGCCAGAGCTAGATGTAAGGGGGGTGAGAGCGAATGAGGTGTTGTCTATTTTGCAAAAGTTTCTGGATGAAGCGATTATGTTGAGTCAACCAACGCTAAAAGTCATTCATGGAAGAGGTAATGGAATACTTCGAGAGCTAGTCAGAGGTGAGCTCAGGCAATGGCCTCAGGTAAAAGAGTATGATAGTGAGCATGCAGATAGAGGAGGGGATGGTATAACTCTGATCACACTAAAATAAAAACCCTGATCTTTCATCCCGATTGGTATCGGGAGGTGGATCAGGGTTCTAAATATTTTGCTAAATCTACTCTATTGAGGAATCATGTTAAAAACCCACGTTCCTTCTATTCCATTAAGCCGTCCTCCAGTTGCAGTATAATCAAATGTCATTTGAAGGGTTGCATCTGTAACAGAAATGGCAATATCAATACCATCATCTCTTTGCAATGTATTCACATCTGTCTCAGAAGGGAAAGTCCATGTGCCACTGGAAGGCCATACTTCTGGGGAATATGCTCCTGTGGCTGTGTATGTACCATCTCCGAATGATATTGTAAAACTGGCCCAATCTGTAATTACAGTATTTCCTGCAATTGTAACTGCATCGGCAGTCCCAGCTATTTTCCATGTATGAGCAGATAACTTCTCTAATTGTTGTTCTGCTGCAGTTGGTTCTGGAGGAGGAGGTTTTTTGCAACCATTAATTAATAAACCTGATAAAACTATTAGTACGATAGAGATTATTGTGCTTCTCATTTTTATATTGTTTATATTTTCTAAAAAGGATAATTGGTTTTAGTTATTCGCATATGGTTAATAAGATTCCCATAGATTTAATTTTCTTTTCATTTTCCTTAGATATATTTTTATCCGTTATTATTTGATCAACTTGTTCTAATCCGCAAATTCTGCCAAAACTCTTCTTATCGAATTTAGTAGAATCAGCTAAGACAATTACATCTTTGGAAGATTTTATCATTTGCTGATTAAGGTGAGCTTCAGATGCATTAGTTGTTGAAAGCCCATAATCCAAATCAATTCCATCTACACCAAGGAAAAGTTTACTACATGCTGTTTCCTTTAATATCATTTCCGAATAATGGCCAATTACAGAATTGGAGTTGTGCCTGATATATCCTCCAAGCATTAAAACCTCAATGTTAGGATTGCTCAACAACTCAGTTGCTACATTTATTGCGGATGTAACTACAGTCATTTTTTTTAAAGGATTAATATATCTTGCAAGGGCTAATACAGTTGTACCTGTTGCAATTATTATGTACTGGTCGTCATTGATAATGCTTGCAGCCTCTTTACCTATTGCATTTTTTTCGGTCGAGTGCATAAATTCTTTCTCATTCACATGACGATCATTAATATATGGACTTTCTAATGAAGCACCACCATGATTGCGAAAAAGAAGTCGATTGCCTTCTAACTGTTTCAGATCCTTACGAATTGTAACAGCAGAGGTGTTGAGTCTTTCACTAAGCTCCTGAACCTTAACCTCTTTTTCTTTGGCAAGTATTTCTATTATTTTTTTATGCCTACTGTCCATACAACAATAATAATGAATATTTTCTAATCAAATTACAATTAATTGTTAAAATATTTTCCAAATTCTTACTATTTACAAGAACATGTACATATCTTTGAAAACTTTCGAACGAAAGTGAAAGAAACAAGATAATTACCAAATAGAAACAATAAAAAAATTTCAAGTGAAATGGTAGTAAGAGGTGAACTTTTAGCAAAATTGAAGAGTGAATCAGCATGGGATGTAGTAATTATTGGAGGAGGAGCTTCTGGTTTAGGAGCAGCTATAGAATCTGTTACCAGAGGGTATAGTACATTATTATTAGAGCAGCACGACTTTACAAAAGGCACTTCAAGTCGTAGCACAAAATTAATACATGGTGGAGTACGCTATTTGGCACAAGGTAATATATCGCTGGTGTTGGAAGCTTTAAGAGAGAGAGGATTATTATTAAAAAATGCCCCGCATTTAGTTTCGGACTTGTCATTTATTATTCCTTCATATAGTTGGTGGGCAATTCCGTTTTATACAATTGGTTTAACGGTCTATGATTTGTTGGCAGGGCGATTATCATTTGGCAGGTCAAAACCCCAGACAAAGAAGAAGACAATAAAAAGACTGCCAACTGTTAAGAAAGATGGTCTTAGAGGGGGGATTTTATACCATGACGGACAATTCGATGATTCTCGTTTGGGTATTAATATGGCACAAACAATAATTGACAATGGTGGTGTGGCTATTAATTATATGTGTGTAACAGGTTTTAACAAAACGGGAAATAAAATTGACAGGGTAGTAGCAATAGATAATGAAACAGGAATTGAATATAGTATAAAAACGAAATCTGTAATAAATGCTACAGGAGTATTCGTTGATGATATTATTAAGAAAGATGATATCAATGCTAAAGACATTGTGAGACCAAGCCAGGGGGTGCATATTGTGCTGGATAAAGAATTTTTACCATCTAAATATGGCCTGATGATACCAAAAACACCGGATGGAAGGGTTCTCTTTGCTTTGCCATTTTATGATAAAGTGATAGTAGGAACAACAGATGTTCCTAAAGATGAACTTCTACTAGAACCTATTGCAACAGAGGAAGAAGTTGACTTTATACTGGAAACAAGTGGAAGATACCTTTCAAAAAAACCAAAACGATCTGATGTAAAAAGCGTTTTTGCTGGTTTAAGACCATTGGCCGCTCCGGATAAAGAAGGTGGAAAAACAAGGGAAATATCAAGAGGGCATAAAATATATCAATCAGAATCAGGTCTGGTTTCAATAATTGGAGGGAAATGGACAACTTATCGCCAAATGGGAGAAGATCTTATAGATAAGGTAATTGAAACTGCTGAATTAACTCCTAAGGAATCAGTAACGAAGCATTATCAATTGCATGGTTACAGAGCAAATATTGATAAAAATAGTCTACATAGTTTTTATGGTTCTGATTTAAATCTTTTAGATGAATTAATATTGCAGAGTCCAAATCTGAATAACTGGATAAGTGAAAGTTTAAAAATTAATGAAGCCCAGGTAGTCCTGGCCTGTAGAAATGAATTTGCAAGAACGGTTGAAGATTTTCTGTCTAGAAGAACAAGAGCGATATTTATGGATGCAGCCGAAAGTGTTAGAATGGCACCTGCAGTTGCCAGGTTAATGGCTGAAGAGATGGGTTATGATAAGGAATGGGAAGAAAACCAGGTAAAAGCGTTTACTGAAGTTGCAGAAAGCTATCTATTAACCGATATAAATAAGTTAAGTGACAAAAAGAATGGTGTACCCATCAAGAATAAAGAAACTGAAAATTCATTAACTAGCTTATAATATATTAATAGCTGAATTTTACAATAAAATAATATTGATTATATGTTTAAGTTTTTAAAAGCACCACCTGCTAAGCCACTCATTAACGAAAAGGATGTCGATAGCACCTATAAAAGAATGCGTTTGCAGGTTTTTATGGGAATTTTTATTGGCTATTCAGGATACTATTTAATACGTAAAAATATATCATTAGCGGGGCCGAACCTGATTGAAGAAGGCTTCACTAAGTCTGAAATAGGATTTATAGTTTCTTTTTTATCAATTGCTTACGGGTTAAGTAAATTTTTAATGGGGAATGTTTCTGACCGAAGTAATGTTAAATATTTCATGCCTTTGGGGCTAATGCTTTCGGCAGGGACAATGTTAACTATGGGGATTTTACCTATTGCAACAAAGTCAGTAATTATTATGGCTGTATTGCTTTTCCTTAATGGCTGGTTCCAGGGAATGGGGTGGCCACCAAGCGGTAGAACAATGGTTCATTGGTTTTCGCTTAAAGAAAGGGGAACAAAAATGTCAATATGGAATGTAGCACACAATGTTGGTCATGCAGCAATGCCAATTTTAGCAGTTTTCGGCATGGAGTTATTTAATGACTGGCATGCTAAATTCTATTTCCCGGGAATGATTGCAGTTGTTGTCGCTATATTCATTTTTTTAATATTAAAGGATAGACCAAGCTCAGTGGGTCTGCCACCTATTGAAGAGTGGAAGAATGACTATCCAAACAATGGTGCAGCACAGGAAGTTACTGAGGAAAAAGAGGTTACTGCAAAGGAAATATTTACCAAGCATATTTTACCCAATAAATTTTTATGGTTTATTGCTTTGGCAAATGCTTTTGTGTACATGGTAAGATATGGAGTTCAGGAATGGTCCCCAATATATCTTGCTGAAGTAAAAGGATTTTCGGAAACTGAAAGAGCCTGGGCATATTCTGCCTATGAAATTGCTGCAATTCCCGGAACCTTACTAAGCGGCTGGCTCAGTGATAAAGTTTTTAATGGGAAAAGAGCACCGGTAACAATTATTTATATGGCATTAATAATAGTTGCGATATATGTTTATTGGAAGAATCCGGTCGGCCAACCACTTATCGATAACATTTCTTTAATAGCTATCGGATTCTTGATTTATGGTCCTGTTATGTTAATAGGTGTTCATGCGTTGGATTTAGTAGACAAGTCTGCTGCAGGTACAGCGGCCGGATTTACTGGATTGTTTGGGTATTTCCTGGGAACATCAATACTTGCAAATATGGTTGCAGGATATGTTATTGAGCATTATGATTGGGATGGCTATTTTATGATGATTATAAGTGCAAGCGTAATAACTGTAGCTATGATGGCATTAACTATTAAGCGTAAAAAAAAGACAGATATAAGAGTATAAACTGTTAGACATTAAAAAATATGTATCGAATCTTATTGCGAAACACAATAATCTTATTTTCAGCTATTCTCTTTTTAACTTCGTTATTGTACGGACAGAATACTACCTATTGGAATCAAAAAGCAAGTATGTATTCTGTATTGCCAAACCAGGCAAATGAAATTATATTTTTGGGTAACAGTATCACAGATAGATGTGAATGGTCTGAATTATTTGAAAACCATAACATAATTAATCGGGGACTAAGTGGCGACAGAACTGCCGGAGTGCTAAATAGATTGCAGGAAGTTATTGACTCTAATCCGCGTAAGATTTTTATAATGATTGGTGTAAATGATTTGCGACATAATGTAGGTATTGATTCGATTACCAGGAACTATACAAAAATTGTTGAAACTATCATTTCAGAATCACCGGACACTAAAATATTCTTGCAGAGCATCTTACCTGTAAATAATATAATAGGGAAACCTAAAACTGAAAATTACCAGGTGAGGGATATGAACTCTCGCATACGAGCAATTGCAGAAAAATTCAATGTCACTTATATTGATATTCATTCTTTTATGGTTGATGATGCAAAGCGACTAGATGCTCAATACTCAGAAGATGGTTTACATATTAACGGGGAGGGCTATTTGGTTTGGAAATCTGTAATTGAAAAATATGTTAACGAAACTCCTGCCGATATTAAGTCTGCTAAAGCAATTGAAATAATTGATGTAGCTGGCAGACAGGGTGTCGCTACTGATAGTAAGTTTTATTTCATAAGTGGTAGTAAGGATTTATATAAATATTCTAAAGATGGAAAACTCTTAACTTCTAATAAAACACCATTCAAAAACTTAGCATTAAAAGCTAACCATATTGGTGATATTGATTATTATAGAAGTGAACTTTATGCAGGTGTTGAATTTTTTAATGATGGTAGTGCCTCAAATATTCAAATTGCAATTTATGATGCTAAAACATTAAAGTTTAAACGATTTTTTAAATGGGAATCAGCCTCAGGGCAAAAAGAAGTATCTGCAGTATCCGTTGATTCTGTAAACAAAACTGTATGGATGGCTGATTGGATAGATGGTTCATACCTGTACAAATATGACCTTATAACGGGAAAATATTTGGGTAAATTGCATATTTTCCCTGTTCCTGAAAAACAACAAGGTATCAAGGTTATTGGTAAAAAGCTTTATATAACTGCTGATGATGGAGATGCAGAACAAGGTGAAGCCGATCATCTGTATTCAATAGATTTGTTGCCTGGTAAAACGAGTGCCGAAGTTACTTTAGTTAAAACATTTAACAATGTGAAATTAAATGGAGAAATCGAAGGCTTAACTTACGATGAAACTGAAAATAACCTTATTATTCATTTTAACAGGGGTACAAGAGTAGTCAATGGTATACCAATTGGTTTTTACCCCGGTTACACAAAAGAGATTCATTAACTTTACATTTACAAACTTGTGAATAAAATTGAATAATGTAAAATTTCAGACTCCTCTATTTCCAGCTCTCCCCACTACTGATTAACCCGCTTTTATTCATCAGTCAACTTGC
>JBDLIU010000041.1:0-23132 GCA_039714715.1 Bacteroidota bacterium | reverse complement strand
CGTTAAAATATGTTTTGCCTGACATTATACTTTTTTGTAGCATTTTTTATTTCTATTTATCTGTTGGGCAGTTAGCGATCTTGTCTGGTAGAAACGACAATTATTTCCTTTACTTTTGGATTCCCGGTTCAGGGTGATATCGGAAATTTGATTAACATAAGCTACGGTAAGTTCGATTATAGATTACATAACTCTGATGTATTTTTCAATTAGAAATACGCAGACAATTAATATTCCGAAAACAGTTCCTTGAGCCAAATAATGTATTGCCAATACATTAAAAGACGGCAGATGATTACATTTTCATAGACTAATACAAATCTTTATTCCATGGTTGCTATCTTTACTTAACACAGTAAAAGTTGCATTATTTTTTTTAACCCGGATTATGCATTGGAGATTTGTTATGAAAGTTCTAAGTGCAATAAAATCAAGTGCTTAACATTGATTTTGACACGCAAACGTGGTAACCATCACGGTGAGTATCAAAATTGATGGACGTACTTGATTTTGAAGTAATTAGGACTTGTAATAGAATCCTAATGCATATTTCGGGTTTAACCTGATAATTCAGAAATAGTATGGAAACACTACAAAAGAGATATGGGATTGGTATTGTTGGAGGAGGTAATTGGGCAAAATGGTATGTGCCGGCAATTAGAAACTCAGAATTTTTAGACCTGAAAGGGGTAGCGGTTGGGTATAATGTAGAAGAATTTGCAAAAACCCATGAAATGCATCATTATCCTGATTATAATGATATGCTAAATGATCAATCCATAGATATTGTATGTATTATTCTTCAGCATCAATTGCATCATGAATATGCTATCAAAGCAATGGAACATGGTAAACATGTTCTTGTAGAAAAGCCAATGGCAGTTACTGTTGAACAATGTGACGAAATGATTGCATGTGCAGAGAAAAATAACGTTAAAATCCAGGTGGCTCATTCAAGAAGGTTTACGCCAATTATTCGTAAAGCAAAGCAAATCCTTGATTCAGGGGAATTAGGTAAGATTCATATGATCCAAAGTCATTTTGTTCATCCTGTAAGACCTCCTTACGAGGTTGATGGTGAATTGCTATGGAAAGTAGATCCGGAGCGAGGACAAAGCTTTTTCCTTGGTTACGGTTGCCATCATATCGATTATTTACATTACCTGGTTGAGTCGAGATGTGAAAGCCTTTTCGCAAGAATGGATAAATACTGGACTGATGTAGATACAGTGAATGCAGGAATGATCTTGATGAATTTTGAAAATGGAGCATATGCATCATTTTGGGAACTTGATACAGTTGCTCCCGAGATCAAAGAATGGCCACCATTCCCTGGGTTCCAGGAGAAAAATGAAATTGTATGTGAAAATGGACTGATGGTAGTTGAGCCTTATTCTCGTTTACTAATACGAAAGAACGGTGACTGGGAAACAATATTCGATTTGCCATATGAAGAAGCCGACCCAATCCATCAGTTTTTGCGTGAAGAAGTAGAAACCCTGGCTGTAGCTGCCGATACGGATACTGATCCACCTTGTCCTGGTGAAGATGGCCGGCATACGGTTGAGATCATCCTGGCAGCACTGGAGTCATCAAAAATGAAAAAGTCAGTTGAGTTAAGGACGTCTCCTAAGTTTGATAAGCAATGTGATCCGTTGCATTATGATTAGCTAGAGATTAATATCAAGAATCTGGTACCGAACTAACAACCTCATATTTAATTCCATCCGGATCCTTGAAAAATACTGCATAATAGTTTTCCGGAGTGTACTCAGGATAAAGCCTGGGCTCCGATACAATTGTTGCACCGATTTTAACCAGTTCTTTATAAATCCTGTCAACCTCTGAGTGGGTATCTGCTTTAAAAGCAAGATGGTGCAGTGATCCGGGTTTCCTTCGATGAACATCGTCATCTTTAAATGCCTGTCTGGGAGAGGTAATAGCAAATGCCAGCAAAGGATGACTGTATTCTACTACCTCGAAATCATGTTCTTCGATTATAGCACTCCCTTTTTTCTGAATATCAAATCCCAATAGGGGGAAGAATTTATCATAGAATGTTTCAGCAGCTTTAAGATCTTTAACTGTAATTTGAATATGATCGATAACAGGTTTCATAATTAATCAGATTTATTCAGTTGGTTTAAATAGGGTTTCAGCAATTGCTTTTTCAATAATAGGCTCCATAACCAGGTAGCCCTCCTTGTTTGGATGAACACTATCCAAGCCAAGACTTTCTTTTAAACCATTATTTGCATCTACCATTTCTGAGAAATAGTCTGCGTAAACAATATCCTTATCGTTTGAATATGATTTGAGCAAGCTATTTAGTTTGATAACTTTTTCTGCCGGTCCTTCTTCAGGTGACCATGAGAAATCATTCGCTGGTAGTACAGAACATAATACAACTTTAATATTATTTGCATGTGCTAATTCTGCCATTGATTTGATATTGCTAAAAATCATTTCAATAGTAGAGGGACCAGTATTACCGGCAATATCATTTATACCCGCCAGGATGACAACCACAACTGGATTTAAATCTATTACATCTTGCCTGAAACGAAGTAGCATTTGAGGAGTTGTCTGGCCGCTTATACCCCGATTGATATATGGATTTTCGTTAAAGAATTCTGGTAGAAACTCTAACCAACTTTCAGTAATGGAATTACCCATAAACACCACTCGTTTTTCACCCGAAAGGGGAGAGCTAATTTCACTGTTTGCTTTCATATATCGATTAAGGTTGGCCCAGTCCTGAGCATAAGTTAATATAGGCGTAATGGCAATCCAAATTAAGAAAATAATCTTTGTCATTTTAGTTTAATTAATAATCTCAATCTTATGAATCAGTGTTTCAAGAAATCTATGAAACATTTCACGGGTCAGCTCCAGAGATGCTGTGTTACGGTTAGGGTGAAACCGTACTAGATCTGCATTGTATACGGCTTGATCAATATATACTTCTACCTCATTTTGAGTATCGTTAATCAGTCCAAAAGGGGAGACAGCTCCTGGCGCTAATCCCAGTTTATCCATTAATAATTCTGCGTTTCCAAAACTGAGTTTATCGCCTACTTCTTTACCGAATACTTTCAAATCCAGTTGGCTGGTAGAGGGTAGAATAAGCAAAATAAACCTTCTCTTTTTTTGATCTCTCAGAAACAGATTTTTACAGGGTAGGCTTGAAAGGGCTCCAAGGTGTTCTTCTACTTCATCGCAAGTGTAAACGGCCGGATGTTCATGTAGAACGTATTCAATTTGATTGCTATGAAGGTATTGTTCAATATCAGCCATGATCGGATAAGTTATATAATAGATTTTCTGGTTGAATATATTTTTCTATATACAGTTGAAACAATAATTAAAAATAAGCTCGGAATTCCAATCCAAATTAATTCGCTCATAATTACCTTAAGCCCCCGGTCGGTCATGAAAGAATCTAACGCAAGAGGGGAAACTTTTACCGGGCGCCAGGGTAAAAAGTGCCGGGTATTATCAAAGGGGAAGAAGAAAGCAACACCTAACCCTCCGCTGGTCATGGCATCCAGGATGGTGTGAGACGCAGTACAGAGGAAGAAATAAGTTATCAGCCATAACCTGCTTTTAATGGATAAACTTTTATTATAAAAAATGTAGGCAAAGAATAACCCAACAATCAATGCAAAGAGAAAGGAGTGCGAAAAGCCTCTGTGTCCCCAGATACTTTCATAGGGTATACCAATTCTGAAGGCGATTACATCTGCATCAGGAATGATGGCAGCTATGATACCAAGAGTCCATAATTTCCAGTTTATAACTGACCTGTTTACAGTTGAGCCTAATGCTACCGCTGCGAAAGTATGACCTAAAACTGTTGGCATATTAAAACTCCTTTTGTCAAACTGCGAACTACCAGGCTGTTATTTATGATAAACTGTCTTCTCTTCATGAATCAATATTAGTAGGTTAAAACAAACTTGGTTAAAATGGCTCTATGGTCGGAATTAAAAAATCCGCCTTCGGGATCGTCCATAATTATCCCGGACTCAGCAGTTGTTATGTTATCTCCTTTAAAGTAGATATAATCAATCCTATCGGAAATAATATCATCATTAAGGAACCCCCAGGTACCTTGCAAACTATTAGCAGGATCTGGATTTGCTACTCTGAATGAGTCTTTGAAGCCGTGATCAATCATTAGTTTGCTAACAGGCCATTCAATAGCCTTCCCGTAATGAGAGGTACGGGTATTTTCGATCCAATCAAGATGCGAACCTGAATTAAAATCACCACCAATAATCACCGGCATATTAAGTGCATTTTTCAGGCTATCTACTGCTTTTGTTATGGCGCTGATTTCTTTTAAGCGAGTTTCACCTTCACCAATTATTAATGAATCTACGGATTTACTTTTGATATCCTGAAAATAGTCCGGCAGGTAGTGCAACCAGATGTTAACACATAAAACAGATTGTCCTCCAATATCAACTATAGCTGCATGTGAGTTAAACGGTTTAAATATTTCAATATGCTCGACAATGGGATATTTACTATGAATCGAAAGGTTTGAACTCCCTCTTACTGAATGTTGAAAACCTGCCGATTTAGCGATTTCCATCCCACAACAGTAGGTTTCCTGCATAAACAGGATATCTGGTTTTTCTTGGTTCAGAACCTTCAAAACATTCAGGGTATTGGCTGAGTCTTTCTCGAAATTGTCAGTTTTATGTCCGTGAAGCCCTCCATGCCATATATTCCAGGTCATAACTGTAAAAGGTGTTGTCTTTTTTGATGAACAGTTAACAAGAAAGATAATAATTGATAATAGTATGATTGCTTTTCTGAAGTAAACCATACCTAATTTATTTTAATGTTTTCTTTTTCAAAATAATGTTTCACTGCCTCCTGTACGGTTTGTAGAGAACTATATTGTGGTTTATAACCTAGAAGAGTTTTAGCTTTTTCTATACTGCCATTCGGGCTGTGTGCTATGTGGTCCCATGTTAACTCAGCACTATGTTGATCTACTGTCTTTTTCCACTCATCCCAGGGTAAAAAACTTAAATTAGCTTCCTTGCCAAACCAATGTGCCATGGCTTCTGCATATCCACGTAATGTAAGCGCTTGTTCAGATACAACATGGAAACTTTCTCCAACAGCATTTTCCCTATTTTCTATTGCTTTCATGAATGCCTGGGCAACATCATCAGCATGCACGTGATGCAATGTTTCCATCCCCAGGTTAGGTAAAACTATTTCTTTCCCTTTTGCCAATCTTGTAAATACAGCTGGAGTTAGGTGCCCTGCCGGGTTTATAGGCAACCAACCCGGACCGGAAATATGGCCGGGATGTAGAATAGTGACAGGAAAACCATTTTCATTATGTAAATTCAACAGGTATGATTCAATTTTTGCCTTGTTGATACCGTAGTTACCAAATGGTTTACGTCTCTGATCTTCTGTTGTTGGCACCTGTTCACTTTGGCCATGAACCCACATAGTACCGCAATGGATAAATTGCTGAACTTTACCTATCAATGCCTCAGCAATCATTTTTGCACTCTCCGGTGTAAAACAGATAAGGTCAATTACCACGTCACCTGCTAATTCTTGTAATAGTGCACCAAAATTACCTTCAGCTTCAGCTTGTTCGCGGTCGATAGTAATTTGTGAGACAGACTCCCATGCAGGATGCAAAGAATAGGGCACTCGTTTCTTTCGACTGATGTTGATTACTTCATGTCCGGAGGATATAAGACGTGGTATAAGATAAGTACCAATATGGCCTGTGCCACCAATAACAATTACTCTCATTTTATTTAAGCATCTATGTCAATAAAGTTAATTATAAACTATGAATGATAGACACCTGGCAGAAGATTACATTATAGGTTTTCTGCATTACTCATTCAATAACCAGCCAGGACTCAATCGAACGAATGTGTTTTGCTTGTAATCGTCCCTTTCAAATAGGAGGCCTATATCCCCATCTGCAAGAACAGTCATGGATGAATAGGCCGAGCCACCGGGATATAGCGTTTTACCATCCGTCCATGTTTTACCATTATCGTAGCTAATTCGGATGGACATATTTCTCCTTGACTCTTTATCATTGGCATTCGAAAAAAACAGCACCTTTTTATCAGAAGGGAGCGTGTAGTTTATAATACTTGCATTACATCCCGGATCAACCAGGTTAGAGTCTGGCCGTGATGCCCAGGTTTTCCCTTCATCAGACGAAACATGAATTTGCCGGTATCCTGTACCATTCAGGCGGCTATTGATCATCCATCTACCATTGGTTAATTCAACAACTTTCGATTCATCCCCTGGAAGAATGGGTGTGTCAATAAGATGCCATGATTTACCATGATTATTACTGGCAAAGAGATGTAGGCCATTGTTTAGGTTAACTATAGTATGAACCAGTTTGCCGTTGCTGGTCTGGATACCGCGCCCTGACGTAATAAACTTAAAATCTCTATGCCATTCCGGTTTAGTAATTTGAGAAGTAATATCCTCCGGACTACTCCAGGAGACACCGTTATCCTTGCTTTTCATCACTTTCAGGTAATAAACATCTTTTTCCTGACCATGATCTATGAAATTGAAAAACAGAAAGATCTCTTTGGTAACCTTATCCACAATCATGGAAGGATCAGAGGCAGACTGGCCATCAGGATAATCAACAATCGTCTCAATTCCTGACCACGAATTACCATTATCTGAGCTCCTGCGCATTACTATATTAATATTTTTATTCCATTTTAAATCATCACAGGAGGGTGCTCGTTGATCAATTACTGCCAAGAGGTTACCATTTGGGACTGTAACTAGCGATGGAATTCTATAGCAAGCAACTGTAGAATCAGTTTCGGCACTAAACAAGTTAGTAAAAACATGGTTAAATCCTTCTTTGTCAGATGCTTTAAATAGCCCGATATTTGATATAGCAGCCCTATTGTTTGCTTTCAAAATTTCAATTTTAACTTTTGAAGCAATTATTGGATTTATTCTAACCAGTCGTTTGTAACCAATGGTTGTGCCCTGGTGAATCATCTTCCATGTGCCATCTTTAAAAACTAAAATCCTGAATTGACTTATTCGTTGACCCAACCTGATAGGTTCCTGCAAAAGGATCCTGTCAAATTCTTCACCTTCTTGCAGGTCAATAATCAGTTCTGGAGTTTGCAAAGTATCGGATGCAGCCCAATAACTTTCAGGATTATCGTCTATGGCTTTGTCTGCTGTAAAATACCAGCCATCATTCTTGTTATTGCTGGAACAGGTTGCTTCATTAATAAGATTCTGATCGAATGTCTTATCAAGGATCTGTTTAAACCCAGCAAGAGACCTGATGTCATTATCATGGATTAATCCTCTTTTGTCAGGAGGCAGGTTAATAAGCAAAACAGCATTTCTGCCCACTGATTTATAGTAGATATCCATTAATTCCTGGGGTGTTTTAACTCGTTTATCCTGTACACTATGGTAGAACCACCCGGGCCTGATAGATACATCACATTGGCCAATGATCCAGGCATCACCGTTAGGGTCGCCTGTGTTAAGGTAATCAGTTTTAGAGGCACCAATTACCTGCCGATCTTTCATAATGGTTGACCAGAATGTTATTCCTGCAAATCCTTTTTCATTCCCGATCCAGTGGATATCAGGTCCGGCATCTGAAAATATCTTGATGTCAGGCTGCCATTTCTTGATCATTTCAAAAGTGTTATCCCAATCGTAATATGTTTTTCTGTCTATTTTACGGCTTTCATTGGCACCACCATAATAGCCATCTCCTCCATTGGCACCATCGAACCAGATCTCATTAATCTCACCGTACTCGGTAAGGAGTTCCTTCAACTGATTCCTATAATAGGTGATATACTCTGGCGTGGCATAGTCTTTATGGTTCCTGTCCCAGGGTGAAAGATATAAACCTGCCTTTAGACCATGTTTTTTGCAGGCTTCCACAAACTCTTTTACTATATCGCCCTTGCCATTTTTGTAAGAGCTGTTCTTTACGCTATGTTCTGTGTACTTGCTGGGCCAGAGACAGAACCCATCATGGTGTTTGGCGGTAAGGATAAGTTGCTTTAAACCGCCAGCTTTAGCTGTTTTTACCCACTGCTCTACATCAAGTTGTGTTGGATTGAAAAGTAGGGGTGATTCATCACCATAGCCCCATTCTTTATCTGTAAAAGTATTAATGGTAAAGTGAATAAAACCAATCATCTCCATTTGCTGGTATTTAACCTGTTGTGGAGAGGGGATTACCGTGTTGGGAGCAATGTCTTTTTCTCTATCTATTGTATTACATCCAGAGAAAAAATGTAGCCCAACTAATGTAACAAGAATGATATTTCTTATGAAGAAAATGTTCATAGTCAATAACTATTTTGTAAACTATCAGGTCAATATCTCACCTGATAACAATAAGTCTAAAGTTAAAGAAGAATGGGGAAAGTTGATTCTGTTTTTCTTATTATAAAACTTGTAATGTTTTACTTTTTCAAAAACCGTTTTTTAACTCCTAATGTATAGACAGGAAACATTCCGAAGTCTTGATTCTCCAATAGACTTGTTGAGATTAACCCAACATTAAAATCGAAAAACCAACCTTTTTCCCCTAATTGAAGCTCGTTACCTAATAAAAATCCTATTGTAAGATAATCATAATAGTTAGTTCCTGAGGTAGAAGATGATTTTTGTTTAGTGTATCCCATGATTCCGGATATATATGGGTCCATCTTATTTTCTTTATAAAGGAAGTACTTTCCTGCTAACTGCACTCCATAATATTTTTCTCTGTAATCAGAAATAGATTCTTTCAATCTGTAATATCGATAGATGGGCATAAAACCAATTTCTACTTTATTACTTAAATCATAATTAATTGAAGGTGCCAGCAAGATGCCATTGAAAGTAGATGACATATTTAAACCTACATTCCATTTCGAATATTCCTGGGCAAACAAACTTGAAGAAATGAAGAGGGCAAGTACTACTATTAGTGATCTCATAGTGACTTCTGTTTTGGTAAGTAAAAGATCAAGGATGCTTGATAAGCTCTCTAAATTTAATGAATTAGCATGAGAATATCAAGACCGTTATATTCATTATAACGAAACTACCTTTGCTAATATTATTAATAATACAAGTATCTAAATCTTAAACCATCAACTTTGTTAATCTCAAGGGCTGGGAATGGCACTTTAATTAAATTAATTGCAGTAAACACGCCTTTTACCCACTTCCTTTTGGTTGGAATCCTGGTAAAATCGATATCCAGAGAAAAAACAAATTGCCTGTACCGTTCCAGGTAGGGAAAAGGATCTCCATTGGGGTAACGAGTAGGATTTTTAAATTCAGCAATCATCCCATTGGCACTATAACCAAAAGCAATGTTTAACCAGGGTGGTAATTTATGGATACCGGTAATTTTCTTCAGGTTTGCCGATAGCCAGTAGGTGTGGGCATTATAATCCATGAAAAAACTTGCCAATTCAGTTTCGCCAAGGTAGTAAGGGTAGTAGTCCGGATATATGCTGGGATAATAGGAGAACTTCATTAATACGACCTGTTCATCGAACACAGCTTCTTGCACGATAAATATGCTAACCCCAAGAGTATTGGCAGCAATATCAGGCCATGAAAATCCATAACCTTCATACATGCCATCCAGAACTTCAATGGGAGCTTGTAAGATAAAGCCAAGAGAACCTCCATAAATCAGGGATTTCTTTTTATTTACACCTGCAGCACGTAACGCATGATAGCCAAAATAACTTTCCTTATAGGCCGCATAAGAATGGCCACCTTTATCCATTTGCATCCAGCCTTTGGAGTCATCATAAAAATGGAAAGGCACACGATCATGGTCTTTATACCACACAAAATTGAGAAAAGATATTCCGGCAATATAAAATCCGGTTTCAATACCTGCTGTGGTTAATAACTTTTTTCTATCAATTGAATCGGCAGATTCGGTAGACTGTTGAGCAAAAGATTGAACTGACAAACTAATCAGGATAAATAATACAATAATATTTTTCATGAATGTGCTCATAGGTTATTATTCCGTTTCTAATAGAATATGCACATTAAAAGTACTGCCATCTTTTTTATTGTTGGCGGGCTCAATTGAACAGGCAGCATACAGAACTTGCGGCTCATCATTGTTGCTGATTAATAATTGCGGACGTTCCAATCGATCTACCTGTAACGTATCTCCTGATTTAAGTATAAGTTCTTTCTTCATAAAAAATGAATTCGCAGCCTTAACCCAATTGATGCCATTTTCAGACTCCATCAGGGCTAACCCTGGTTTACCCTGGGTAATCTTCCCGGAAAAATCCTTCAACACAACATAAAACTTTTGATGATCCCTATGATACCAGACATAAGGATCTTCACCCATGGCTATTGTTCCATCACTATTTCGTATATCAAATACTAAGTTGTCTGTTGCCTGGAAAGGCCCTTTCGGACTGTCTCCAATGGCCACACCATGAACACCTCTCCAGTGAGGATCGTAGAAATTACCCTTAAAGTAGAGCAAGAATTTACCATCGGAGGGTCTTTGTACAACAGAAGGATTAACAACAATAATATTGTCTGGTTTGGCTAGCGTGCCTTCCGGGGATGGATTTACAATATTATCTGCTTTTACTCTTGTTCTGGGAAAGAGGAGGGGAGCATCGGGTCTTTCAAATTTGCCATTCAGCAAATCAGCAAAGCTTTCAAATTCTATGACGCCAATTTTTTGATTTTGCTGAACTCTGTTTCTTTTATCTACATTTTCACCTTTAGAACCCACAGGCTGGATACCCGGATCAACTGAGCCTATGTAATACAGGTAGTGCTTGCCATTAAATTCTTTGATATGTGGATTGGATACCATCTGAGCATCCCAGGCTGTACTATCACCACTGTATACCCTGCCACGTAAAACTATCTTTTTGAATTTGAAGTCTCTGTCAGGGTATTCAGAAACAGCATAGGCTATTTTGGAATAAAGAACCCATGCATTCGAGAATTGAGGTATGCTATCACCACAATCCCAGGTACCATACAGCATATGAAATTTTCCATCTTTTCCTTTTATTACAGATGCACCCCAAACAAATCGATCAGGATCGTTATAAACCGATGGCCCAGACAGGATATTTCCTTTTACACTACCATTAATTGGTTGGGCCTTTATTTTTAAGTGTTTTTGATTATCTATAGTGCAGCTGTAGGTAAGACCTAATATTAGAATTGAGCTAATTAAAAAAGGCAGCCTTTTCTGGTTCATAATGATTATTAAAACTTCTTATAAATCTATTCTGTAATGTAACAACTCTTCCTCATCATCAGGAAAGTCTAATGTACCCTTCACCTTAAAACCAAGTTTCTCTAATAGCTTAATAGAAGCCCGGTGATCTTTAGTTGTGAATGCGCTTAGTCTTTTAATGTTGAATTCACTGAATGACACTTCCATCAACTTTTTTGCTGCCTCAGAAGCATAACCCTGGTTTTCATAGTCAGGTAATAATGCATATCCAATGTCAAATCCATCTGTACCTTCCCGGTCATACATACCACATGTTCCTATTTTTGCTTTGTCAGATAATCTGATCAGGGTGAAATTGCCAAAACCAAGTCTTTCGAGTTGAGGTAACATTTTCATTCCAATATAATCCCTGGCATCTTTAGAAGAATTAATATTTCTGTCACCAACATACTTAATCCATTTTGGAGTATTTACCAGGTGATAAATAAATTCTGCATCCTCTTTAGAGGTGGGTCTTAAATGAAGTCTTTCAGAGTTAAAGGTTTTGTATGTCACCTGCTATTCTTTAACTATAAAATTAATGAAGTATAGCTATATGACTATCTAAAAACTGGTAATAATGCTTAGATTGCCATAAAAACAAAAGGGCATATTTGTTAGATATGCCCCCCGTATTATTCTAATAAAAATATTGTCCTATTGATCACCTGGATGTCCCGCTGCCATATTCTTGCTTCTTTCAATTGACTGAAGTGCCAGGTAATTATCCCCAAATTTTTTCAGGTTATCAACTTCAACATCATAATTATCCCCATGTCCTTCTTCATCTTCCACGAGGGCTTCAAATAGCTTTTTAGAAACAGAATCAGCGTTGGCTGAGCATTCATTGGCCCAGAGGTTGTAATCTCTAGCACTTTCATCCTCCATATTTTTTGCCATTTCAAGCATTTCCTTCACATCATGAATCTTCTTAACATCCTGTGCAACTGCCATTTCAACCTCACCTCCCAGAAATAATATTCTTTCCGCCAGCCTTTCCACATGGATCATTTCTTCTATAGCTGTTCGCTTAAAAAGACCAGCCAGCAGGTCGTAACCCTGGTCGTCACAGTGAAAATGAAAATACATGTACTGGTGTACTGCAAACAATTCATCAGCTACAGCTTTATTTAATAATTCGATACTTTTTTCTTTCATTGGTAAATCTTTTTATATCCAGAATTGTCTTAAAAAATGTGGTTACAAGTTACAATATTTTCAAGAAAAATGGTACTGAAGAGCATGATTAATACTTTTTAATCAAATCCTGGTAAATATTGTAGTTTTCTCTGTCAAAACAAATGAAGATTACCTTTTCAATTTGATCGTCAATAACTTCTTGAATTGACCTGATTGCAATATCAGCGGCAGGTTGCTTAGGGTAACCATAAACACCGGTGCTGATATTAGGGAAGGCAATAGTTCTCAAATTATTTTCTTTGGCAAGCTTTAGCGAATTGATGTAGCAGTTAGCCAGCTTGTCTGCTTCACCCAAGTTACCACCTCTCCATACCGGGCCAACCGTGTGAATCACATGCTTTGAAGGCATATTGCCAGCTGTGGTTATTACAGCTTCTCCAACATCACAACCACCAATTAGGAGGCACTCATCCAGAATAGCTCTCCCTCCAGCCCGATGAATGGCACCGTCTACACCACCCCCTCCACGTAATGATGAGTTAGCTGCATTAACTATGACATCAACATTAAGTTGAGTAATATCTCCCTGTATCAGGTCTATCTTCATGATTGCCGAATTCTTCCGTTGTACCCTAACAATTGTCTGATATTAAAAACAGGCTTATTCTAAGATGAACTCTTTATAGTCAACTATACTCTTAGATACAATTTTTCGAGCCAGGTATCCATCTTGCAGGTCTTCAATCTTTACTTCCTTCTGTTCAAGTTTTTTGTAATCCTGGAAGAAGTTGATAATTTCCTTATAAAAGTGCTCAGGTAGTTCGGATATGTCTTTGATATGATTAACGCTCATATCATGATTGGCAACAGCGATTATTTTATCATCCAGTTCACCCTGATCCAGCATTCTCATAACACCTATCACTTTTGCTTCTACAATACACATGGGTACTACGGTAACTTGTGATAGGACCAGGATATCGAGCGGATCATTATCATCACAATAGGTTTTAGGGATGAACCCATAATTAGTAGGATAATGAACGGAAGAGTAGAGGACCCTATCTAATTTCAAGAGCCCCGAATCTTTATCCAGTTCGTATTTAGCTCTTGAGTTTTTTGGAATCTCAATAATAGCATTAACAATTTCCGGTGCTTTATCCCCGATTTCTACTGCATGCCAGGGATTGCTGGTGTCTATTTTCATGTTTCTAAAACTTAAAGGATAAAGTTAGCGAAGATATATAATTTATGAGTTATCGAATTGAAATAGATTTTTACAGTAAAATAAATTATATAATTAATTATATATTTAATTCTATAATAAATTATATAAAACTTGCCCCCTCCTGGGCGTAGGAGGTCTTATTTGGTTGTTTTTCCTCCCATAGCCGTAAGTACACTGTCAATGGGTTCCCAGAGTTCTATTTTAGTGCCTTCAGGATCTATGATGTGAACAAATTTTCCATAATCATAGGTTTCTATTTTATCTACAATGGTTACTCCATTATTCTTTAGTATTTGCACGAGCGCTTCTATATTCTGAACCCGGTAATTGATCATAAAATCCTTTGTGGTTGTCGAAAAGTATTCATCACCCTCTTCAAATGGCCCCCACTGAAGGTAATTTACTTCTTCGGGCCTGTGGGTATTTCTGAATTCGAATGTTGAACCGTACTGGTTTACCTCCAGCCCAAGGTTCTCACTGTACCATTCTTTAATCTTATCAGGATTTTTAGAGAGAAAGAAGATGCCACCTATTCCGGTAACTTTTGGTGTGGTACTGTTTTGAGGTGTCTTAGCGTTTTCGTGATTAGCAGTTGTTTCTTCCATATTGATATTGTTTTCAGTTTTTGAATTACAAGATACTATTATAAATACCAGTAAGGCCGCTATTGATAACTTCTTCATTGTATTATGAGTTTTAGAAACTAATTTACATTTAAAGATCGGACAAGTGATTAACTCCTCCAGTCTTGAAATGCCTAACCAATAAAGTTAATCAATTCTTCCAGCTATAATTCACAGTAAAGAATAATTCCTCATAGCAGAATATATTATCTGAGAATCCCATTAATTTTTCATGCGTGAAGTCACTGTATCCATCCTGATAATCCCAAATATCTACACCTTTTCCAACTACAAAGAGGCCTTTCTGGTTGGCAAAGGTTACCGGGACAAACGGATTAGTGTAATCATAATTATCAACATAGGTACAGTTATTATCGAACAGTATCCATTTGCCATCTATATACAGCTCCGACAGTACATGTCCTATCATGCCACCAGCAGTGCCATTATGCTGATCATACCCCCATTGAACACCGGCAGTTTCTATCATCACTGCCGGAATACCAAATTCACGAAGTGCACTTGAAATAAGAAGGGCCAATGAGTGACAACCATAAAATTTCCTTATGGCAAAAAGCTCATCAGCCGTATTAACGCCAGCCATAGCGCCTCCTGCATTCTCGAATGTAAAAGTCTGATTAAACCAGTGGCAGACCTTTAATGCGCCTTCCATGTCGGAAGTTGGTGTGCCTATATCGTTTACAATAACCATAAGATGCTCATCACTCAGATCAGACTGTGACCCGGGAGCAAGGTATTTTTCCGGATTATCGTAATCAATATCGAATGTGAAATCAATAGTATCAATATCGATAGTACATTCAAATGGTTCTTCAATTTCATCCTTTGAACAGGAAGAGGTAAGGGGCAAAGTAATAGTAATAACAAGTGATATTGAGAAAAGAATAAATATTGTCCTTAGAAAACTCATTTTACCCTACCCATAACTTTATTAAAGTTACGATTTAAAAGGGGTAATAGAAAGATTATTAATGCTTTGAGCTGTAATATATAGTAAGGCTAATTCTTTAAAATCATCTTTATCTTTTACGATAGTAAACGATCACCCAGGCACTGGTAATAAGGTAAGGCAATGAGGAGAGCAAGATCCAATAATTAAAACTGATAATTCCTACAATAAATATCATGAGCATTAACACACCTATTCCAATCATTCCAATATAGGTAAGTAGTTTGCCGGGTATTTTTTGGAATAATGTAATCAAGAGGATTATTTGTCCAAGCAGGGGCAGGATGGTAAACGGATGTACAACTGATAATGGATCAATAAATAGTTTTGTAAGTATATCATATTCTCCCTGGAATAAGAACATACTGTTGTTCCCACCCCATTCGAGGTACCCAATGAGTGAAGTAAGAATTAATGCCAGGTTCAGAATTTTATTTTTCATAGTATTTACGAATAATTTGGTTTAGCCATCAATTAACATATTGTTAAACACAATGTAACTAATTGAATAATCCCTCAAACATATTCATTTCCGGTTTCATTATTAAATACAATTTATATTTAACGGTATACGGAATTTTTATGAATGCGTCTGGGAAATGTGATATGTTAAATTGGTTAATTAACATACTATTCGTTAATTTGTTATGCTATTGAATGTTGGCAAGGATTAGTTAATTGAGGTGAAATTTTAAAGAATTTAGTATCGAAACTGATAAAACCAACAAAAAGTACCTCTTACTCATTAGCATTCATGGTTTAATCCGAAGCAATGATATGGAGCTTGGCCGCGATGCCGACACAGGAGGACAGACCAAGTACGTAGTTGATCTTGCTAAGGCACTTGCAGAACACGAAAATGTTGACCAGGTTGATCTTGTTACACGAAGGATTGTCGATGATTCTGTTAGTGAAGATTATGCCCAATCTATTGAGCAAATGTCAGAAAAAGCAAGGATTATTCGTATTGATGCCGGGCCAGAAGAGTATACTGCCAAAGAGCAGTTATGGGATCACCTTGATTCATTCATGGATAACCTGGTAAACTGGTTAAATGAACAGTCCCGTAATCCGGATATTATCCATAGTCATTATGCCGATGCAGGTTATGTAGGTGTTCGCTTATCCAATATGTTAGGTGCACCGTTGATTCACACGGGCCACTCACTGGGAAGGGATAAACGCAAACAGTTACTAGCCAATGGATTGTCAAGCAAAGAAATTGAGGATACCTACAATATCGCTAGACGTATAGATGCTGAAGAAGAATTGCTTGCCAATGCCGATATGGTAATTACAAGTACACATAATGAAATTGATGAGCAGTATAGTCTGTATAATTATTTCGATCCCGACCGGATGAGGGTTATTCCACCCGGTACCAATATGACACAGTTCTATCCACCTGATGGCACTGAAGATCCGGATTTTTTGAAACAATTGCCTAAGTTTCTTAATGATCCTGACAAACCACTAATACTTGCCTTATCAAGACCGGATGAAAGAAAGAATATTTTAACCCTGGTAGAGGTGTTTGGTGAATCAGAAGCATTACAGAAGATGGCCAACTTACTTATTGTGGCAGGCAGTAGGGAAGATATTCGGGATATGGATAGCGGTCCGCAGTCTGTTCTTACCAATATCATGTGGCTGATTGACTATTATGATCTATACGGAAAGGTTGCCTTGCCTCAAACACATGCGGCTCATGAAGTACCTGAGATATACAGGCTAGTGGCTACATCCGGAGGTGTATTTATTAACCCGGCATTAACGGAACCATTTGGACTAACCCTTTTGGAAGCAGCGGCAAGTGGATTGCCAATCATTGCTACTGAAAATGGAGGCCCTGTTGATATTATTAAAAACTGCAAGAATGGTGAATTGATTGATCCACTGGATAAACCCGGTATCACGGAGGCATTGATAAAGTTATTAGGGAATAAAGACAAATGGTCGGAGGCAGTTATAAATGGAATTGAGGGTGTAAACAAGTTTTATTCATGGAAGGCACATGTTGATGCATACATGAATAAACTTGGTACCATTACCGGCAAGTTTGAACCTATTCCGGAAAGCAAACCGGCTGGTTTAAGGCGACACTATCGTGGTCGTGCTATTATCAGCGACTTGGATCAAAGCCTTCTTGGAGATTCAGAAGGTGTAAAAATATTCTCTGCATACATACGAGAGAATCGTAAAAGAACAACCTTTGGAATTTCTACCGGTCGCAGGATAGATTCTGCACTGGCAGTTATGAAAAAATATGGTATTCCTACACCAGATGTATTGATTAGTAGCTTAGGTACAAGAATTCATTATGGCAAAGGACTAGAAGAAGACTCCTTCTGGGCTGACCACATTGATCATAATTGGAATAGACAGCGTATCAAACGAATACTCAGTAGGATGCCGGGTCTTAAAATACAACCAAAAAAGGAACAATCTAACCACAAAATATCTTACTACTACGATGCGGAGAATGCACTACCATTAGATGTTATTATTGAACAACTGCTTACAAAGGAAATCACTGCCAACGTAACGCTTTCTTTTGGCCAGTTCCTCGATATTATACCATCGAGAGCATCAAAAGGACAAGCACTAAGATATGTTGCCCAGAGATTAGACATTCCGCTTGAACACATACTGGTAGCAGGAGGATCCGGAACAGATGAGGATATGATACGTGGTAATACGCTTGGAGTTGTAGTTAAAAACAGGCATGATGAGGAACTTTCAAGCTTACTGGAACAGGACAATATTTATTTCTCTGAGCAACCTCATGCACAAGGGATAATTGAAGCTACCAAATATTATAATTTTGAAGAACTTACGCTTTAGTTTGAAATAATTTGAAATAAAAACTTTTATTTGTGCTTCGATAATAAAAGTGAATTAAACTCGAGCAAAGTGACTTTACCAAAAGGTGTAATTTTTAACGCATATCCTGATAGTATAGGCATAAAACTGAATGATACAGTTGATATGCTAAAACGATCAGAATTTAAGGACGTTTTTTCTTTATTCTATATTTTACCAACAGTTTTTAATAGTGATCTGGATAGGGGATTCTCAATAATTGATTATGATCTGAATGAAGAACTCGTTTCTGAGGAAGATCTGGATGAGCTAAAAGCCCTGAATATCAAATTTAAGTTCGACCTGGTTCTGAATCACCTTTCTGTTGGTTCTCCACAGTTTCAGGACATGCTGAAAAATGGAGATGACTCTAAATACAAAGACTTTTTTATCAACTGGAATGAATTCTGGGAATCAAATGGCGAAATGGGGCCTGATGGTAATATGATACCCAATAAAGAATTACTGGATATGCTTTTTATGCGTAAGCCAGGTCTGCCGATTTTGCAGGTTCGCTTCCCTGACGGTTCATATAAACCATACTGGAATACATTTTATCAGGAGATAAATTATCCTATTCTCTCTGCAGATGATTTGAGGAAGGCCATTGGACCCAACACAATTAATGAGGCTGAAGTAGAAAAAGTTACACATATTGTAAATGAAGAGGTAGGTGCAAAGAAGGATGTAAATAGTATTGAATTAGGAGGATATGAGCAGTTGAAAGAAGATATCGTTTCATATCTGGAGCAAAACCGCACATACCTTGGTCAAATGGACTTGAATGCACAATCTGAGCTTGTTTGGGATTTTTATGATGAAACCCTGAGAAAGCTGCGTGACCACGGAGGCAAATTAATCCGAATGGATGCATTTGCCTATCTTCACAAGGAACCGGGTCAGATTAATTTCTTTAACGAACCGGGCACCTGGGAGTACCTCGAACGTCTAAGGAGCATAGCTACTAAATATGAATTAATTCTATTACCTGAAATTCATTCAGTATATGGATCTAAACTTCACGAGAAGGTATCTTCACAGGATTTCCCTATCTATGATTTCTTTTTGCCCGGGCTATTAATTCATGCACTGGACAAAGGCACAAATCATTATATTCTTAAATGGATTAAGGAAATCCTTGATAAAAATATCAACACTATAAACATGCTGGGATGCCATGATGGTATTCCTGTTCTTGATTTGAAGGGTGAAGATAAGAATGGAGTTATAGTTCCCGGTATGCTGTCAGATTCTGAGCTTGATGAGGTAGTGGAAAAAGTAATGGATCATGGAGGCAGGGTAAAAAACCTTTATGGCCCTGATGGAAAGAAAATTGCATACTACCAGGTGAATGCCACCTACTTCAGTGCTTTGGGAGAGGATGAGCAGAAGATGAGATTAGCCAGAGCTATACAGATTTTTATGCCAGGCATTCCTCAGGTATGGTACCTGGATATCTTCGTAGGGAAAAATGACTATGCAGCGGCAGATAGGGGAGGAACTGGTGGTCATAAGGAAATCAACCGTGCCAATTTGTCTATGCAGGAGATTAAGGAAGGATTAAAGAAACCTGTAGTGCTTGACCAACTGGAGATGCTGAGATTGCGTAACAAGTCAATTGCTTTTGATGGAAGTCTTAGAGTCCGGGATACTGACATTAATAAATTGGAGCTTACCTGGGAGAATAAAGGGTTTACCGCATCGCTTATAGCTGATTTAAAAAGCTATAAATTTAGCATTGAGCATAAAGATGCCGATGGAAACAAAGAAATTTTAGAATTCAACTAAGTTCTATAGAACATTTAACACGAAAGATGAAAATACTTGCCACTGACCTGGACAGAACATTGCTTCCTAACGGGAAATGGAAACCTGATGAAGAAGCAATTGAGCTTTTTAATAAACTCACAAAAGAACAGGGAGTAACGGTTGTTTATGTTACAGGTCGAAACCTTGATCTCACTGAGAAGGCCATAAAAGAATTTAATGTAAGACCTCCAGACTATCTATGTGGAGATGTGGGTACTACCATTCGTAAATATGAGAATGGAGACTGGCATTTTGAAAATGGCTGGGTTGAGCATGTTGAAAGAAAAAGCCCAGGGTGGGATGCAGAAGAAATTCGTGACAAGGTTGCGGATATTGATGGCATAAGGGAGCAGGAAGCTGAACATCAGAACAGGTTCAAACAAAGCTATTATGTAGATCACCAAAGAAAAGATCAGATCCTGGAAGAAATAAATAAGCGAATAAAGGGTAAGTATGATGAAGTTATCGTTTATAGCTTCGATTCGCAGGATGGTAAAGGCCTGATTGACTTCCTTCCTGCCAGTGCTACAAAGCAAACAGCTCTGGAGTATGTTGCAGAGGAACATGATGTGCCAAAAACTGAAGTTGTTTTCTGTGGTGACAGCGGGAATGATATTTTCCCACTAACTGCTGGCTTTAGTGGGGTGCTGGTAAAAAATGCAGATGAGCAACTGGTTGAAAATGTAAAAGAGGCAATGGCCCGGAATCCTGAATTAAAGGTATATTTTGCCAAAGGAGATTTTAAAGGATTAAGTGGCTACTATACCAGTGGAGTGCTGGAAGGAGCGTACCATTATGGGATACTAAAAGATTAGAGGTTCTTTCTTCTAATCCAGTTAGTAAACTAGTATTTCTACTGCTTAATCTTCTTGATTTCTATACTTTTCAAACCATGCGAGAACAGCAGTGATTTTTGCCACAAGGTTGCTGGGCTTGTTGGCAATGCCATGCGAGGCACCAGGTATCCTGACAAGGGCTGTCTCTACTTTTTCTAGTTTTAAGGCAGCATAAAATTGTTCAGATTCAGCTATGGGTGTTCGATAGTCTTCTTCACCTGTTAACAACATAGTAGGTGTTGTTACATTTCCCACATAGCTTAATGGTGATCGTTTCATATAGCTTTCCGGATCCTCCCATGGTTTCTTTGGGAACCAGTACCTGTAAAAGAACTGAGGTCCATCGGCATATAATACAAAGCTATACCAATTGATCACCGGTTTTGCTACAACGGCTGCTCTAAAGCGGTCGGTTTTACCTACAATCCAGGCGGATAGCACTCCGCCACCACTACCTCCTGTAACAAACAGGTTCTCCTCATCAACAAAACCTTTTTTGATTACGGCATCCACACCTGACATCAGGTCATCATAATCATGATTGGGATAATCATGGTGGATCAGGTTACCAAACTCTTTGCCATAGCTTGTGCTACCTCTTGGATTGGCATACAAGACCACGTATCCCGCAGCGGCATAAGCCTGAATTTCTGCCGAGAACACAGAGCCATAGCTGGCAAAAGGACCACCATGAATCTCAAGTATTAACGGGTATTTTTTAGATTTATCAAAGTCAGGAGGAGTAACCAGCCATCCTTGTATGTCTCGCTGGTCAAAAGATGATTTCCACCATAATTCTTCAACCATACCAAGGTTTTTAAATGAGAAAAGGTCATCATTAAGAGAGGTTAAACGCTTTTTTGTCTTGGCATCTGCTACCCCAAGATCCGCTGGGTGTGAGGTGCTACCCAAAGTGTAGGCAAACCGGTTATTATTTGATGCAGAATAGCTTGCTGCATTATAAGGCCTGCCTAATGATAAACCACCCATGCTTTCAGTGATGGTTGATACTTTTCCGCTTAGGGTGATCTCACCAAGTTTGGTATCACCTTTTTCATCATACTGAAAATACAGGCTCTTACCATTATTGTTCCAGGTAATGTTTTGAACGTCATTATCAAATTTGGATGAAATCTCTTTCACATTACTGCCATCAACATTCATCACATATAGTTTAGTAACCTGGTACCCATCGTATTTATCATCAAATCCCAGGTAAGCAATTTTAGAACCATCAGGAGATAAAGCCGGACTGTGGTCAGGGCCGTACCTGTCTGTTAGCTTGGTGGTTTTACCATCATTTATACCAATGCGATAGATATCACCATCCATTGGTTCCAAATCTTCATCTTTATGAAAATTGGCAGCAAAAAATAAATTCTGAATATCTTTTGACCAAACAGGTGATCCATGATGAAATTCAGAGAAAGTTAGTTGTTTGGGGGTACCCCCTTCGATAGGCAGCACAAACAATTGCATGTAGCCGTCTTTCAAATAACCCCGGCCATCTGCACGATAGTTGATTTTGTCAATATACTTTGGCGGTTTATTCCACTTGGCACCTTCAGGCTTTGGCGGCATTTTGATAATGGAGTTTCCTGATGCCGGCACAAACATATTAAATGCCAGCATCTTGTCATCGTTAGACCATGTTACACGTCCCGGTGCAATAGGAGTGTTGGTTAGTGCATAAGTCTCTCGAGTGTCTAACCACATCAGGTAGAGCTTCATTTTATTATCGGCCATATTGGATTTGAAGATAATTTTCTTGCCATCATGTGACCATTCGGGTTGCATATCATTATGATTGCCAGTTGTTAATGGACGATTGTTTGAGCCATCATAATTCACAATCCAGAGGTTCGACAGATTTCTATCCGTCATAATGTCCTTAAAATTACGAACGTAGATAATTTTTGAGCCATCAGGAGAGATTTGCGGATCTGACACAAATTCGAGGTCGAAAATATCGATGGGTTCGAAACTAGAGGTAACCTGTCCGTAGAGAGGGGAGATTACAAGACTATAGATAAAAATTGTGTAGAGTAAGGTCTTCATAGCATATATTGATTAGTGTTTATAATACATCTCATCTGCCATAATCCAATGGCATAGAAATAAAGATAATAAACTTTTTAGGTTATGATTTAACTAATTATATAACCGGAATTATTTATTTACTATAAGAGCCATAAAACGATCCACATCATAATAGGCTGATTAAAATATTGGGGTAACTTCAAGTAGATGTCCTCATTATTGCTGTTTGCCACTTCTTTAGCAGAACTGTTACCAGAAAAATTCAATGTTTTTGAGTGCTGACATACGTTATTACAACTCGATGATTTCAACTGATGGATTA
>JBDLIU010000040.1:0-23218 GCA_039714715.1 Bacteroidota bacterium | reverse complement strand
CTGCCAAATTCATCGGTTCCCAGAATTTCCCCCTGAAAAATACCCTCTGCATCCTTAAATTCACGCTTTTCGTTAATCCCTAGCAGACTTTCATGATATTGGTCTCTTAACAGGTACCTGTCCTGGTTTTTAAGTTTTAAATAATAGTAACTGATGCCTGATAAAACTATATTGAACAATTCATTAAGATCATGTCTGGTGCCGGAGGCCAGTGAAAGAGAGGTGGCATTAAATTCTTCAGGAAATTCAACCTGGTTAACATTCAGCCCTAAACCTACCACACATGATTCTATTGAATTGCCACGTATAACATTTTCAATTAGTAAGCCTGCCATCTTCTTATTACTGAAATAAATATCATTGGGCCATTTTATCCTGATTTCTCCAGGCAACAAATCCTCCAGGGCATCTTTTATAGCCAGGCTTACTGCAACTGTTAAATAAAATTGTTCATTAGGCAATAGAAAAGAGGGCTCAAGGATCAGGCTAAACGTCAGGTTTTGACCGGGCAATGAACACCATTTATTCCCGGCAAGACCTTTCCCTGACATCTGATCATCCGTAATTACTACAGTCCCCTCCCTGAAATCTGATTGTAACAACTGCTGTGCTGTTTCGTTTGTAGAGTGACAACTTGGCAGATAATGCAGGTTATTCGACCTGAAAGGAAGTTTGGCAAGGATTTTATACACTATTTTTATGTAGTTTTGTTAAAATCAAAAATAGTACATGAGCAAGAAAAAAGGGGGGCTTAGTTCGGAACAATTAAGCCAAATTGTGGTGAAGGGAATGCAGGAAAAGAAAGCTGAAGAAATTGTCGTAATGGATTTAAGAGACATTCAAAATTCTGTTGCCGACTTTTTTGTAATATGTTCTGGTAATTCAGACACTCATATTGATGCCATAGCTGAGTCTGTTGATAAGGAAGTTTACCAATCAGATGAACAGGACCCATGGCATCGTGAAGGATATAACAATAAAACCTGGGTCTTGCTCGACTATGTTGATGTAGTAGTACATGTGTTTAATCAAGATAGAAGAGAGTTTTACCAGATAGAATCGCTATGGGGTGATGCCAGGATTACAAAACACAATGAAATTAAGGTTTAAATTGAAGTCAAAATAAATATAAATGGCTAATAATCAAGACAACAAGAAAATAGTACCAAAAGCACCTAAACAGAATTACCAACTCTGGATAATTCTTTCACTGGTGGTGCTTATTATGTCGATATTTTATTTCAATAAAAGTAACTCTGTAATTGAAATATCTGAAAAAAGGTTTGAAAAGATGGCGTTAAGCCATGATGTAGAAAAGGTAGTATTTATTAGAAACCAAAACTACGTTGAAGTAACCCTGAAAAAGCAATCTTTACAAAATGCTAAATACAAGGCTGAACTAGACTCGCGCTCATCATTTTTAACAGAAACAGGTCCGCATTATAGGTTCAAGGTATATTCTGGAGAGAAATTCAGTGAAACAATAGATGAGATCAATGAGGAGCTTGGTGAAGATGAAGCAATCGATGTTAAAATTGAGGAAAAAAGTGATTTCACCTCCATTATTTTCAATTGGGGATTTTTGCTGTTACTACTATTCGGATTCTGGTTCATGATGCGCAGAATGACTGGTGGCGGTGGCCCCGGTGGACAGATATTTAATATTGGCAAATCGAAGGCAGCCTTGTTCGATGCAGACAGCAAAGTGAAAATTACTTTTAAAGATGCTGCCGGACTCGAAGAAGCAAAGGAAGAAGTTAAAGAAATTGTCGATTTCCTTAAAGATCCTGCTAAGTTTACTAAACTAGGAGGCAAAATACCGAAAGGGGCATTGCTTGTTGGCCCTCCGGGTACCGGTAAAACATTGCTTGCCAAAGCAGTTGCCGGTGAAGCGGCAGTACCGTTTTTTACACTATCCGGATCTGATTTTGTAGAAATGTTTGTAGGTGTAGGTGCCGCCCGTGTGCGAGATCTGTTTAAACAGGCTAAAGAAAAGGCTCCATGTATTGTTTTTATTGATGAGATTGATGCTATAGGGCGATCAAGGGGTCGCGGTCAGATGCCAGGCAGTAATGATGAACGTGAGAATACTCTAAACTCACTACTGGTTGAAATGGATGGTTTTTCTACCGACTCTGGAGTAATAATTCTTGCAGCTACCAACAGGCCAGATGTATTGGATATGGCACTACTCCGACCTGGCCGTTTCGACAGGCAAATTAGTATTGATAAACCCGATATTGTTGGCCGTGATGCCATATTTAAAGTGCATTTGAAACCCCTAAAACTGTCAAAAGACATTGACTCGAAAAAATTAGCAGCACAAACTCCCGGGTTTGCCGGAGCCGAGATTGCCAACGTCTGTAATGAAGCTGCACTGATTGCAGCACGTGCTGATAAAAAATCGGTTGAAATGAGTGATTTTCATGATGCTATTGATAGGGTTATTGGTGGATTGGAAAAGAAAAATAAAATCATATCACCAGAAGAAAAGAAAATTGTTGCCTACCATGAAGCAGGGCATGCAGTAGCAGGCTGGTTCCTGGAACATGCTGATCCATTGGTTAAGGTAAGCATTGTGCCACGTGGAATTGCAGCGCTTGGCTATGCACAGTACTTACCAAAGGAGCAACTATTATATCAAACCGACCAACTTGAAGATGATATGTGTATGGCCCTGGGGGGCAGAGCAGCTGAAGAAATCATGTTTGGTAAAATATCTACCGGAGCTCTAAGCGATCTGGAACGGGTAACTAAGGTTGCTTACAATATTGTTTCTATTTATGGTATGAATGATAAGATAGGTAATATATCCTTTTATGATCCTAAACAATCTGAATACTCATTTGGCAAACCATATTCTGAGGCAACAGCTGAAGTAATTGACCAGGAAGCAAAGCGAATTGTAGAGGAAGCTTACAAGCGGACTAAAGATTTGCTTCTGCAGCATAAGGAACATTTAGAGATTCTTGCCCAGGAGCTTCTTAAAAAGGAGATTATCTATCAATCAGACCTGGAGAAACTCATTGGCAAGAGACCATTTGATGCCCCTACAACTTATGACTCATTTGTGAATAAGGTTGATGAAAAAGAGGAAGAAGACACGGAAAAAGATATTCCGGAAGATCATAAGAATGACATGAATGACCAGAAGGAGGATATTGCTAATGAAGCTCCCCCCTCATCTACCGACCAGTCGTCCGATACCGAAGGTGAATCGAAAGAGTCCGCTTAGTCCAGATTGCCTATTTTTGTAGCCTATGTCATTGACCATTGACTTACAAACTGGCAAGAAAATTTACTTTGCATCTGACTTTCATTTGGGAACACCAAATCATGAGGATAGTTTAATAAGGGAAAAGAAACTAGTTCGATGGCTTACCAAGATTGAAAAGGATGCTGATGCTATCTTTCTGCTGGGAGATATTTTTGACTTCTGGTTTGAATACAAAAAGGCTATTCCAAAAGGATTTGTCCGGTTTCAAGGGAAGCTGGCAGAATTGGCAGATAAAGGACTGAAAATCTACTTCTTTACAGGCAACCATGACATGTGGATGTACGACTATTTCCCACAAGAATTTGGCATAAAGGTTTACCATGATCCGGTACAGCTGAATATTGGTGAAACCAAAATGCTAATAGGACATGGAGATGGATTAGGGCCCGGAGATAAAAATTATAAACGGCTTAAGAAGATCTTTAAAAGCAGGTTTAACCAGAAAGCATTCTCAATGCTTCATCCCGGGATAGGAATAAGTATGGCACATAATTGGTCTAAAAGGAGCCGTTTGGCAAACACTAAATATGAAGAAGTTTTTCATGGAGAGGATGAAAATCTACTACTATACTGCAAACGAAAAGAAGAATCTGAACACCATGATTATTATATCTTCGGGCACCGGCACTTAATACTGGACCTTGAAGTTTCTAAAAATAGCAAGTATCTGAACCCTGGTGATTGGGTAAATCATTCTAGTTACATTGTTTTCGATGGTAAGAGTTGTGAACTATTGGATTATCAGGATTAGCTTATTAATCGGACTGCTTTTTTATAATCAGTCTGTATTCAGCCAAATAAGCATTAAAGATACCCTTTCTTTTAACAGGGAAATATCTTCTGCCTCTGTTGACCGGATTGATAACCTTTTCCTGACGTTTGCAGATGGAAGTATCACTAAATATAACTCAAAACTGGATTCCGTCATTTCATTCAGCCCTACAAAGACAGGCCAAATAACATTGATGGAAGCCTGGCATGGTTTTCAAATCTTTGCCTTTTACGAAGAGTTCCAGGAGTTTCAATTATTAAATAGATTCTTAACCCAGGAAACTCGATACTACCTCCCTGACATCATCCCTGATTATGTAAACCTGTGCACAATAAGCAGTGATCAAAACCTTTGGGTGTTTAATGAAACTGGTTTTAAGCTGATAAAGGTTAACCTTTTTACCAAGGAGGTCTTTGTAGAGTATCCCCTGGAATTTCTGATTGATGAAAATGATCTGCAATTCATATTTATGAGGGAATATCAGAACAAATTATTTCTGATGAATAAAGACTATACCATCTATATCTTTGACAATCTTGGTAATTATCTGAACAAACTGGAAACTCCGGGAATTACTGATCTCTGTTTTGAAGATAACTTCCTTTATTACCTTAGTCATGAATTTTTATATAAGGTTCATTTATATAATGGTACAAGTGTGGTAAAGAAATTACCTGCCGGAAACTATCATCAAATAGAAATAATTAGGAGTTCAATACTCATTTTCGAAGGAAAAAACGCATTAGTTATAGAAAGAATTGAGTAAAAACGCCCGGTCCTTACTAATTATTCAACTCCCTTAGAAAATTAGAATAGTGCAAAAAAGAGAAACGCCTCGGTCAAAGGCGTTTCAAAGGTCAAAAACTCAAAATAAATAGGACTAATTATAAAAATTCATCCAATAACAACAGCATAAATATAGTGACTCTATTCGTAATTCCTAACTCAGATTTGGAATTTTCTTAAATGGAAGTCAAAAAATAACAAATTAATATTTGTTTTAAGATAATATTTTATTAAAAACTGTCCGATTTCGAAACAACTTCGTACATTTCAGGACAGAAAATTAGATGATTCTAAGAAAATATAAGGTTAACCCTAAATTGGGGGCTTGGCATAATTTTTATATGATATTTAATTAAAACCTAATTGTGGAAAAAGAACTTGGCAAAATATTAATTATCGATGATGACGAGGATGTATTATTGGCAGCGAAACTGTTACTGAAAAAACATGCTCAACAGGTAATAATTGAGAAAAACCCTAAAAAAATTCCATTCCTGCTAAATAATGACACCTATGATGTGATCTTGTTGGATATGAATTTCAGTAAAGACATTACAAGTGGTAAGGAGGGATTTCATTGGCTAAATGAAATCCTTACAAAGGATCCACAGGCTGTCGTAATTTTAATTACAGCATTTGGGGATGTTGAAATGGCTGTTAAATCACTTAAGGAAGGTGCAACAGATTTTGTTCTGAAGCCATGGCAAAATGAAAAACTTCTTGCTACCCTGGCTACTGCTTCGAAGTTAAAGCAATCTTACAATGAAGTAGACCGTCTCAAAAAAGCTAAACAGCAACTAGAGCACGATATTAATCAGCCATTCAAAGATATTATTGGTAACAGCCCAGCCATGACCCGTGTCTACAAACTGATAGAAAAGGTTGCGAAGACTGATGCCAATATCCTCATTTTAGGTGAAAATGGTACAGGTAAGGAGTTAATAGCCCGAGCTATTCACCAGAAATCTCTCCGACATGAGAGTGTATTTGTTGGTGTTGATATGGGTGCTATTACTGAAACGTTATTTGAAAGTGAACTCTTCGGACATAAAAAAGGCGCCTTTACTGATGCCAAAGAAGACAGGTCCGGAAGATTTGAAATCGCTAATAAGGGGACACTTTTTCTTGATGAAATCGGAAATTTGAGTTTACCGCTGCAATCGAAATTATTGGCAGTACTTCAAAACAGGGAGGTGGTAAGGCTAGGCACAAACGTTCATATTCCTATTGACATTCGTCTTGTATGTGCCACTAACATGCCAATTGATGAGATGGTTGCTGATGGGAACTTCAGGCAGGATCTACTTTATAGAATCAATACGGTTGAAATAAACCTTCCCCCACTTCGGGAAAGGTTGGAAGATATTCCACAGTTGAGTGAACACTTTATCAGCATGTATGCCAAAAAATACCGAAAGGATATTAAAAGCCTTACAGATTCTGCTACCAGTCATCTTAAAAAATATAACTGGCCGGGGAATGTCAGGGAGCTTCAGCATGCCATTGAACGGGCTATAATAATGACTGAGCACAACCAGCTGAACCATGAAGATTTCTTCTTCCTGACTGCTACTTCTGATACCATGCCAACACAAACCGATAACTTTAATCTTGACGAAATTGAGAAAAATGTCATTCACAGGGCAATAGAAAAGCACTCGGGAAATATCTCAAAAGCTGCAAAAGAACTGGGATTAACGAGGGCCTCATTATACAGAAGATTAGAGAAACATGGGCTTTAAAAGCTTCAATAGCCAGGTAATACTTAGAATTGTTGGTATAATAATTACCAGCATATTACTTTATACCCAGTGGGATGGTCAGTTATACATCTTTGGAATACTGCTATTCAGCTTTCTTCTATTCGCCCAAATTATTGCCCTTGTGAGGTACCTTAATAAAGCTAATGAAGAAGTGATATCTTTCTTCGATTCAATCAAGTATGATGATATTGACCAAACTTTTACAACCAAGGGCAATAGTGAGGCCGCCAACAAATTAAATGAGGAGTTTAACAGTGTAATCAACCAGTTTAAGAAGATCAGGGAGGAAAAAGAGGGTGATTTTCAATATATGCGGAATATCGTGCAGCATGTAGGTATTGGTTTGATTACTTTCAGCAAAGATGGGGATATCCAACTTGTAAATGCTGCTGCAAAAAAGCTCCTGAATATTACTCAGGTAACTAACATTAAAGAACTGGAAGATATCTCACCCGCTTTGGTTGATACATTTATTAGGCTAAAAACAGGTGGCCGGGACCTGCTCAAATTACAAATAGCAGATGACATTATTCAATTGGCAGTATTTGCCATTGAACTAACATTGCGTGGCAAAGAATTTAAGCTGATCTCCCTTCAGAATATCCAGAATGAGCTGGAAGAAATGGAAATGGATGCATGGCAAAATCTTGTTAGAGTTCTGACTCACGAGATTATGAATTCAGTAACACCTATCTCATCGCTGGCCGGGACAGTAGAAGGAGAACTAAAAATCCAGCTTAGAAATGAAAATGATGTTAACGAAATCTCTAATGATGACCTGGAAGACCTCTATCATGCCGTTCAGACAATACAAAAAAGAAGTAAGGGGCTTATTCGGTTTGTTCAGGATTTCAGAAACCTTACTCATATTCCTAAACCAAAAATTGCTGAAGTTAGTGCCTTACAGATGTTTAAGGAAATAGAAACTCTGCTTAATTCAGAGATTAAAACCAATCAAATTAATTACAAATGCAGCGTTGATCCGGAATCTATGACGATTATGGCTGACAAAGGATTAATAGAACAGGTACTAATAAATATTCTGAAGAATTCATTCCAGGCATTTGATGAGCAGACCAATAAGATCGTTGAAATTAAAGCCTCACTTTCTGATAAAAGCAGGCCATTAATCTCAATTCGTGATAATGGAAGTGGAATTGACGATGAGGCACTAGAGAAAATATTTATTCCTTTCTTTACTACTAAAAAAACCGGATCTGGCATTGGTTTAAGTTTATCGAGACAGATTATGAGGAAACATCAGGGCACGCTTACGGTTAAATCAAAAGTAGATGAAGGCACTGAGTTCCAATTGCGGTTTTGATTTCAACAAAGTTTTTATCAGTTTTGTTTAGACACTTTAACCTATTCCTATGGATGAAATTGCAAAAAAAGTTGAGGATATCCTTGTTGATAAACTAGGCATTGCGGCTACAGAAGTAACTCCCGATGCCAACCTCATCAAAGACCTGGGGATAGACTCACTTGATTATGCAGAACTGGTTATGGAATTTGAACAAACATTTGATATACGAATACCGGATAGTGATGCAGAAAAACTAAGCACTGTTAGCCAAACAATTGACTATATTGCCAACAAAATAGAAAATAAAGAATCTTAAACGCAGCTATTCTTTCTCTCCACGTTCATAGGCATTGTATCCCCGTACCGTAGTTGAAGTGAACTTCTGATTGAGTTTTTTTGTTAGCACTCCACCTTTATATTTCCAGGTTAGGTCAAGAGCATCCCAAAATACATGGAATCTTTTTTGCCCAATTAATAGAATATCATCTTCATAAATTTCCTGCTCCATCATATCAGTAAATCCTGTAAACTGGAGTATCACACACTCCGGAATAACCATTTCTCCTTTTACAAAATGTACTGTACCGGGACGTGTGAGCAACTTTTTCTTTTTATCCCACGCTTTAAATTTAAATCTAGAAGACATCTATCGAATTATCTATATACAAAATAGGAGTTTGAGAATTCCAATACCAAATATTCGTCATAAAAGTAAAGTAATTGATTTAATCAATCATCCAAATTATCATACTTTGTGGATCCTTCGTGTCTTTGTGACTCACTAAGAATATAAATTCTATAACCTGATTTAACAATTCATAATATTCTTAAATGGAACATACAGTATTAAACAATAAAATAGTTCAAAAAATATGTAACTTGTAACCATCAACTGCGTCCTAATAATGTGGATTCACCAATATCTGATCAGGATATTATTAAAAAAGTATTATCCGGTGATACGGATCAATACAATGAGCTGGTGCTCAGGCACAAGAATTATGCATATTCTTTGGCTTTGAAGATAGTACACAATCCAATGGATGCAGAAGAAGTTGCGCACGATGCCTTTATAAAAGCTTATCGTTCTTTGAAGTCTTACAGGCAAACAGCAAAATTTACAACCTGGTTATATCGAATTGTTTTTAATACGGCAGTTAGTCATACCAGAAAGAATACGATCCATGTGGATGACATAAGCAATCTGGCAAAACAGCCTGAAAGTAGTTATACAAGTAATGCGGACCTGTTTAACCAGGACAGAGCCAGGTTTATTAAGGAGGCAATAGAGAAGCTACCTCCTCTTGATGCATCATTAATAACCTTGTTTTACATGAAACAGCTTAACCTGGAAGAGATTGGTGAAGTGGTGAACCTTAATTCTAATGCTGTTAAGGTGAAACTATTCAGAGCCAGACAAAAGTTGGCTCGTGAAATTAAGATATTGCTTCATGAAGAAGTATATGAGATTTTATAATTTTATGTTGAGATTATGAAAGTTACAGAAGAACTTATAATGCAATATCTCGATGGTAATTTATCGAAAGAAGAAGCTCATCGAGTTGAAATTGCAATAGATGAAGACGATTTATTGAAAAAACTATTTGAACGTCATAATGCGATTCATCAAACACTGAATGAAAGCTCTGTTTATTCTCCTTCAACAGATTTTACTGATAGCGTAATGAATGCGGTAAGATTAGTCAAACAGAGTGAAGGTAAGTTCTTTAACAGGTTAAGACTTATTTCTTTATTCCTTATTGTGTTTATTGTTGTAACAAGCCTCTATTACCTGGGTGTCAGTTTTTATCCAACTATGGGAAGTATTATGACTGATGAGATTTCACTTAGAGAATTTACCGTAAACATGAAACCGGCAAAGGATCTTTTGAATTCTGATGTATTGTTTAAAATAGTATTATATGTAAATGGCATAATTGGTCTGTTCCTTCTTGACAGGGCCGTTTTGAAACCTTACTTTACGAGGAGAAGGCAACGTTATTCTGTTTAAAAAAAATCACACGCCAGTATAAATTCCTCTATGGTTCTTCGCAACTTCTCCGTAATCTTCTACGGAATAGCTGTCATTTTATACCTTAAATCCAATATTCTTATAACTAGTATGTAATTGTTGCACAGAGTTATGCTGATTTCACAGAGGTTCGCAGAGTACCTTTTATCTAAACCGTGAAATAATCATTTCAATTTGACCAAAATAACTTCTTCCAAAAAGGTTAAGGTGAACAAAGAGGGGATAAAGATTATATAAATCTATTCTTCCTTCGATCCCCGGTTCCATTGGATATGCATTATGATAACTTTGATAAAACTCATGACTGAAACCACCAAATAGTCTTGAGAATGCAATATCCATTTCCCTGTGGCCAAAATAGACAGCAGGATCAACCAGGCATGGGCTACCCTTTTCGTCAACCATAAGGTTTCCTGACCACAGATCTCCATGCACCAAAGACGGAGGCTCTTCCGGCATAAGGTTAATTATTTCAGGTAAGGTTGTCTCGACATCTTCCATAAATGATGCAGAGATTAGACCATTTCGGAGAGCAAGTCTAGCCTGAGGAATAATACGCTGATTAATGAAGAACTCACCCCATGTTGATTCATAATTATTCTGCTGAGGTAAAGAACCAATAAAATTATGTGTGTCTAATCCAAAATCCTGCTGGGTTGTTCTATGTAACTCAGCCAACCATGCACCCAGATCCTGCCAGTAAGTTTTATTTCTTGCAGCTGAATTTATGTGTTCCATTAATAACATGGCCGTTGAGCTACCAGCATCCCGGCCAATAAAGTCGGGGATAGTAAACCGGCTATTAGCTCTAAGTAATTTTAGTCCTTTCCCCTCTGCCCTAAACATTTGAGCCGCTTCTGCTCGGCTATCTGCTTTTAAAAAGTAGTTCCCTGTAGAAGTTTCCAATTTATACGCATTACTTATTGATCCTCCTCCAACAGCCTTGAAGCTATAAACTTCTACTGGCCTGCTTAGAACTCTTTCAAGAAACTCAACAACTGTAGATTTTTCCATATCACCGTACATTTTAGTACAACCTCTTGTTCAAAAATGAACAACTATTCTGTCGTGCATTTCTCGAACTCTAGTTAACCTGCTGATTTACTGCTATTTAATTAATTTGGCATGGCTCTTGAATAATTGCTTGTAACCAAAATAAAATGGACACACAGAAGCCGGGGCCCCAATACTCCTTTAGCAACACCTCCCCGGCTTCTTTTCTATGGTTAAACTACAAAAAACCTCTGATTAGTGAATAGTATTAAGCAGTTTTTCTGGTTGTGTTCAGGCAGTAATATTAAACTGCTTGAAGAGACACCCACTGAAGGTGCAAAATATGTTGGAATAGGCGCCACTATTTTCTTCACAGGAATCTTTGCAAGCATGGCGGCCACTTATGCCATCAATACATTTTTTGATAATATCTGGATATCAACAACCATTGGGATATTATGGGGTGCCATGATCTTTAATCTTGACCGCTACATTGTTTCCAGCATGAGGAAATCAGAATCATGGAAAAAAGAATGGAGCATGGCCTTGCCAAGACTTTTATTAGCCATTCTTATTTCGCTGGTAATAGCAAGACCATTGGAACTTAAGATATTCGAAAAAGAAATAAACAGTGAGTTGGTGCTAATGAATCAGGAAATCATTAGGTCACAAAGAGATTCTATTAATACTTACTACAACAACCAGATTGCATCACTTCAACTGGAAATTGACACATTGAATGCCATTATTACTTCAAAAGAAAAGTTAAGAAATGAACTTAGGGTAATTGCACGGGAAGAAGCTGATGGTACAGGTGGTTCAATGCGCAGGAATCCCGGTCCTATCTATAAAGTTAAAAAGGCACAAGCTGACCAGGCAGATATTGAACTAAATGAGCTCAGAAAAATTAGTGAGCCAATTATTGCACAAAAAAGAGCAAGTCAGCTTGAGCTGAAGGAAGCAAATCGCGAAAAAATAACTAACATCGAAAACCCTGATTACACAGGATTTGCAGCAAGGCTGGAAGGTCTAGGTAGATTAACAAGCAATAGTAACAATATATGGCTTGCCAATATATTTTTGATATTCCTGTTTATTGCAATTGAAACTGCACCTGTGCTGGTTAAATTGATCTCCTCAGGAGGGCCCTATGATCATCTTCTGGCCTCAATAGAATATGGTTATAAGTTAGACTGGGTCAAAGAAAAAGCCAGGCGACACTCAAAACTAAGAAGAGAGTCGAAAAGGTTCTCCCCAAAAGAACAAGAGTTTATTGATCACTATTTGTCATCAAATTTGAATTAGGGCCACGGAGTGCTATCAGATATTACCATCAGATAGGTTGTATGCACATATGTGTCTGGAGGTAACTGAACTCCACATAGAAAAACCGACTGTCTGCAATTACAGACAGCCGGTCTTACAACTAATCAGTCGCTAACCCTACTTCTTTGCTACCAATCCTCCAGACTGAACCATTCTCAAAAACTCTGCACGGTATCCGTTCACATCATTACCCTTTGCTCCTTTTGCCAGGTCCATTACCTGCAGATAGTTGCTATTCCCTTTGAACTCAGAATCTCTCAGTAACATACCAAACTCTGCTACAGCTGCTGCCCATCTGAAATTATCTGAAGACCTCTCCAGGGACTTGTTGTTATCCATTATAGTTGTTGAAATCAATTCACTCTTATAGCCATCCGGCTTTTTGTATCTCAATTTCACTGTCATCAATTCATCACTATGCTTCCCTTTTGCTGGTTGCTTATTCACCTGGTATTTTAATGGATCAATATTACCTACATTGGCCTCAACACCTACAGGAATAATCTCATATAGTGCAGTTACCGTATGTCCCGAACCAAGTTCGCCAGCATCTTTCTTATCATCATTAAAATCTTCATCATTTAACTTACGATTCTCATAACCTATCAATCTATAAGCCTGAACCAATGCAGGATTAAACTCAACCTGGATCTTAACATCTTTAGCGATAGTGAACATTGTACCACCAAATTCACTTACAAGAACTTTCTTAGCTTCAAGAATATTATCGATATAGGCATAATTACCATTCCCTTTATCGGCCAGTATTTCCATTTTCGAGTCCTTGTAATTACCCATACCAAAACCAAGCACTGTAAGGAATACACCTCCATTTCGTTTCTCTTCTATAAGCCTCTCCATCTCGGCATTGCTCGATACTCCGATATTAAAATCGCCATCAGTTGCAAGTACAATGCGGTTATTACCACCTTCGATAAAGTTCTCCTGCGCCAGTTTATAAGCCAGTTTTATTCCGGCTCCTCCAGCAGTTGATCCGCCTGCCTGCAGTTTATTAAGGGCACCCATTATTTTTTCTTTATTGCTTCCAGAGGTAGGTTCAAGAACAATCCCTGCTGCACCTGCATACACAACGATAGATACCTTGTCTTGCTCTCTCATCTGATCAACTAATAGATTAAATGCAGATTTCAACAATGGCAATTTATTAGGTGCATTCATCGAGCCTGATACATCAAGTAAGAATACAATGTTACTGGCAGGAAGATTTTCAGTAGGTATTTCTTTGCCCTGCAATCCAATATGAACAAGTCTGTGTGCCTTATTCCATGGCGCCTGTGAAACTTCTGTATTAACGCTAAATGGCGCTTTCCCTTCCGGAAAATCATAGTCATACTTAAAATAATTTACCATCTCCTCAATCCTTACGGCATCTTTAGGAGGAGTTTGTCCATTATTCAAAAACCTTCTGATATTGCTATATGATGCAGCATCAACATCTATTGAAAAAGTAGACAATGGATTCCTGGTTGGATTATGAAAAATATTATCATGTATAGTTGCATATTCTTCCGTATTCCAGTTCTGAGGTTCAGGGTGGTAATATGGTCTGGCTCCATATGATGCTGCCCCCATACTCATTTTAGCTCTTCCACTCTCCTTTTTTGAAGGATAGCCAGGTGAAATTGCCATATCCATTTCTGCTTCTACTGCTACCTCTTCGACAACCTGTATCGCCTTGCCCGCAAGTGCCACATTAATAGTCGTCTTTGTCCCTACCAGGATCTTCTTCTCCTCAAATCCCGGTAAACTAAAAACAAGCACATCGTATGAGGCTGCCTTTATTTTATATTTACCATCATAATCAGTAATTGTACCTGACTTTTGTCCTTTAACAATAACATTTACCCCTGATAAAGGTTTGCCATCGTCAGATGACGTTACGATTCCTGATACAATTCGCTCCTGTGCTATTACAGTTCCTGCTACTAATATTAGCATGAATAAAACCACATTTTTAACCATTTTCATCTTTTTCATTGTTTGTTTCAACCTTATAATGTCTGAAGTTGTCAAATTCCATAAATTATTTTCATTTTTATTGTTCGAAACGGTAAATGAGATTATTTAATAATATATCGGCCAATACAACAGATCTGGAACTAGTGAAGAAGTTCCAAAAAACTCTTGACCAGTATTACCTGGAAGAGCTATACAATCGATATGCTCATCTCATTTTTGTTGTACTAATGAAGTATGTTAAGTCGAAAGAGGATGCAGAAGATATTAGTGTTGAACTTTATGAAGTTTTCAAAGACAAGTTACCTGGCCAAAATATTACCAATGTTGGAGGATGGATATATACTGTTACTAAAAATCAGGCCCTAATGCAACTTCGTTCTATGAATAGAAATAAACAAAAAGAAATTGAGTTTGTTGGATTTATGGAAATTGAAGAAGATGAGCATCAGTATAATGAAGAAAAAAGAGAATTAGATCTAAAAAGGCTTAATGACTGTATAGGCCAGTTAAATAAAGAACAGAAAAAATGTGTTGAACTGTTTTACAAACAAGAAAAATGTTACCGTGAAGTGGCTAACCTGACGGGATATGAACTAAAGAAAGTGAAGAGTCATCTTCAGAATGGGAAAAGGAATTTAAAAAACTGCATGGGTGGATAACATGGACAACAATAGCTTCTATAATGATCAGCACCTCACTCAAGAGGAGATGGTTGCCTACCATTACGGTCGCCTAAGCAACCAGGAAATGCATCGTCTTGAATCGCATCTGGTTGATTGCGCATTATGCAATGCTGCGTTGGAAGGTATGAAGTCTATAAATGAAACTGATCTTCAAAAACACCTGATAAATTCAAAGAACAGAATTGGATTGAAGAAAAAGAGCGGATTATCTCCAAAATATTGGATGGCCGCTGCTGCATCGATAATTCTTATAGCAGTTGTTTCAATCCTGATTACCCAGTTACCACTGAAAGATGATCTGATTGCTGAAAACATAAATGTGAATAAAGAAAAAAGTGAATCTGTTGTGGAGGAGGCTGTTGAAGATTCAGGATTAGAAGCTATGGATGAAGACTTATCTGCTATTGATACGCTGTCGAGCCCTCCTACTGAAACACAACTTGCTGAAACCTCTATCAGGAATCAACGGGATTTGCAAACATCAGAGTTTGATGAAGAAGATGTAATGCCTGTTGCTGTAAGACAACCAGAGAAGCAAGATATTGCAGAAAATCGAGTGACCTTAGATAATGAGCTAATAACTCTTGGTGCTGTTGAGGAAGAGTCAGAAGATACTATTCAGGAGGTACTCATTGCCGAAGCGAGAGAAATGGAGGAAGCAGCTACTGAAGAAACTGTCGAGGCAAGAGCTAAAAGATTTGCTGCCCCAACTGGTGCTCAACCACAAATTACCGAAGATGTAGAAACAGTTGCAACCTATACAGCTCCAGTACCCGAAAGAGGGGATAAAGCTTTTAACAGGTATTTAAAACGTAATCTTAAATATCCTGTAGCTGCCTCTCTAAACAATATTGAAGGAGAAGTTACTGTCGAGTTCACTGTAAATACAGATGGCTCTGTCTTTGGCTTCAGTATTAAGCAATCTCTTGGCTATGGCTGTGATGAAGAGGCCATCAGGTTAATCAGAGAAGGGCCTAAATGGATTCCTGCTACACGAGATGGCATGCCTGTTTCTAACAAGGTTTCAATTAACATTGCCTTTAAACAGTAGACTATACTTGACTGTTTTTAGTTAATTTTGCAGAAATCTAATTCATAAATGGCAAAGCAAATCAAGCTTGATAATAAGGATAAACAGATATTAAAAATCCTACAACAGAAGGGGCGGATTACCAATGCCCAATTAGCAACAGAGGTTGGATTGTCTCCTGCACCAACTCTAGAGAGAGTAAAAAAGCTTGAGAACCTTGGGGTGATTGAGAGCTATCATGCTAAAGTTAACCAGGAAATTATCGGTTTAGGTGTCTCTACCTTAGTGAAGGTTACTTTAAAAGGTCATGGTAAGCAAACAATAGAAAAATTTGTAAAAGAAATACAGAAAGTTGATGAAGTGATTGAATGTTACCATACAACTGGCACTTCAGACTTTTTATTGAAAGTGGTTGCAAAAGATATCCCTTCTTACCAGCAATTGATGCTTGAGCGTGTAACAGATATCATGGAAATCGATGAAATAGAATCGATGGTAATATTATCAACAATAAAAGACAGTAAATCTTTGCCTATACCGTAATGACAAAAACAGAAAAATCTATTTTGCTACTCACCTCTGATCAAATTGAACAGAAGATAAAGCGAATGGCTTATGAGATTCTCGAAGCTAACTTTAATGAAAAAGAACTGATTCTGGCTGGGATTTGCGACCAGGGTGTTCTGTTGGCTAATCAATTGAGCACAAACCTGGAAGAAATTTCATCTTTAAAAACAACTGTCACCAGAATTGAAATGGATAAAACAACCCCTTTCAAACAGGATGAAGATATTATAACTGATGAAATTAGGTTTAATAATAAGGTTATTATTATGGTAGATGATGTACTTCATACAGGAAAGACCATAGCCTATAGTCTTAAGCCGTTCTTAAGTAATAAGATAAAGAAAATAGAGGTTGCCGTTTTGGTTGATCGAAGTCATACTGCATTTCCAATTAAAGCAACCTATATTGGATACGAGCTTTCAACCATACTGTCAGACAATATCCAGGTGATTTTGAAAGGTAAGAAAGGGGTCTATTTAAATTAGGATATAGACACTAGACGATAGATTGAAGACAATAGATTTATTATGTCCGTGCACAAATCAGAAGTAAAACGTATCACAACCCATGTGCTTCAGGCCATGAAAGAGAATGGTGATAAAATTGCCATGCTAACCGCCTACGATTTTTCTATGGCAAAGATTCTTGATGAAGCGGGTATTGAAATTCTCCTGGTTGGTGATTCTGCATCAAATGTAATGGCAGGACATGAAACCACCTTACCTATTACGCTCGATGAGATGATCTATCATGCATCATCAGTGGTTAGAGCCATTAATAGAGCTCTTGTTGTGGTGGACTTACCGTTTGGTTCTTACCAGGGGAACTCCAGTGAGGCCTTAAAATCAGCCATCCGTATTATGAAAGAATCGGGAGCCCATGCTATTAAGCTTGAAGGTGGTGAAGAGGTGATTGATTCTATAAAACGTATTCTTTCAACCGGTGTACCTGTAATGGGGCATCTGGGGCTGATCCCACAATCGATTTATAAATTTGGCACTTATACAGTAAGGGCCAAAGATGATAAGGAAGCCAAGAAACTATTAGAGGATGCCAAAAAACTAGAAGAAGCAGGGTGCTTTGCCCTGGTACTGGAAAAAATACCGGCCGATCTAGCTGCCAGGGTAGCTAAGAGTATCTCCATTCCTGTTATTGGAATTGGTGCAGGATCAGGAGTGGATGGTCAAGTATTAGTGATGCATGATATGCTTGGTATTACCAAAGAATTTAATCCAAGATTCTTAAGAAGGTATGCTGATTTGTATTCTGTTATATCCGATGCAGTACAGCAATACATAACTGACGTTAAGGATGAGTCATTTCCAAACAAAGACGAACAGTATTAATACTAATAAATAATGTTCACTTTAAAATATTTTGGATTATCTGGTTATTTTTTGTTTAATTTTGTGGTGAGATGAAACATTCTGTGTTTTTCGAAGAAGCACGTGACGCAAAAAAGTGGTTCCTTATGGATAAGAATTACATCCTTAAGGAATCTCAGCTTGTTCTCAAAGAGCAACTCGTCTTCTGGACAGTAGAATACGCTCGTGAGTTTTACCAACAGCATTACAACCCATTAGGAATTGAGGACGAAACAATTAAGCTAGTTAAAGATGATTCGTTTAATGATTTTCAACTGATCGAACCATTTTATACCAAACTGGCAAGCATCTATCGATACAAACATGGCGAAACCCAACTAGAGTTCCTTTTTAATGGTGAATCTCATTACGAAAAATATAAGAACGATTGGCTAAGAACTTATAAAGATTGGGTTGATAAAATGTATCACGATAGATTAATCCTTCGTGACGTTTTAGAGATCGCTGTGTTTAAGAATCATGGTGAGCATGCACTCGAACTTACCAATCTCAGGCTACAGTACAATATTGAGCAATTCTTTAAAGTAAGGCTCTATGTTTACCGAGGTATCATGGATACCCACGATGCCGCATAGACACTAGAAGTCATTAACTGGCATTAAGATACCTGCCAGCACTGCGACTAGCAGGCTGGTCCTACGATCAGAATTATGAAATCTTAAATCCTTTAAATCCAACCAGGTCTCCTTTTTCGATCTGTAGGTCATGCACTATGCCATGAGGTGGCCCCCCAGCTCTTATCCAGTCCAGTAGTTGTTCTAATTCAAATCGATCGCCTTCTGCTTCAATATAAACACTACCATCAAGTTCATTCCTCACAAAACCCCTCAGACGAAGCCTAATGGCTTCTTTCTGAGTTGAAACCCTGAAAAACACACCTTGTACTCTCCCAATTACCTTAAGATTGTAATGTAGTCGCATAATTATACCAAGTTAGCCCTAAAATAACGCATATATTTCATTCTAATTTTCCAATCTTTTCGTTGCAAATACTCGCCATAGTTGGCACTATTCCTGCGTTTTTCGCCTTAACCTTGATCCGCCAGCTGGCGGACAAAATAATTATACGTCGTTTTAGAGATAAATTGGTATTATTCTCCATACGGAATCCAAATGTTTTTCACCTGTGTTGCATGGCGTAAGAAATCTTCTGCCACCACATGCTTCGAGCTATACCAATCCCTTGCTTTGCCGAAATTCACCCAGGTACGTTTCATGTTTTCTGCTGCTTCATGCTGAATCATGGTACTACCTTTCTTCGAACCGAAATACCACAAGCCATCCACATCATCATGTTTTGCAAGTACCTCTGCCAGTTCATCACGGTTCCCGGTTACTATGTTAATCACACCTCCAGGCACATCCGAAGTATCCAGCACCTGGTACAAATCTGTTGCAATCAATGATGCTTTTTCTGATGGAATTGCCACAACTGTATTCCCCATGGCCACCGGAGGAATAATTGTTGAAATAAAGCTCAACAAAGGTGCCTCGTCAGGACATACCACCCCCATTACTCCCATAGGTTCTTTCATAGCCAGGGTTACATTTCTGAATGGTGTTTCATGAACATTACTATCATACTTATCAGCATAGGCAGCATATGTGAATATCCTTTCTATAGAAGTTTTTACCTCCCTTTTCGACTTTTGTAATGTTTGACCTGTTAAATCAGTTAATCTTCTTGCAAATTCACCTGACCTGGATTCCAGATTCTCAGCAAGATAGTAGAGGACCTGTGCCCTGTTATGCGCTGTAGCGCCAGCCCATTTACTGGCTGCATGCGCAGCTTCAACGGCATTTCTTATGTCCTTCCTATTGCCAATTCCAACCTGACCAACAACCTTTTCATTGGCTCCAATAACATTTTCAGTATAACCTCCATCAGGCCTTTTTTGTTTACCACCAATGTATAATTTTGCTGTTTTATCTATTGAAGGTAATCCTGCATTAATAAGTGAGGTTTCTCTTTGTTTATCATGCTGTTTTTCAGGAGCTGTAAATTCATCTTCAACCTTAAGTTTCACATACTCATATAGACCCTCAATCCCTCCTTCTCTACCAAAGCCAGATTCGCGATAGCCTCCGAATCCGGATGCTGCATCAAACATATTAGAGCAATTAACCCAAACCGTTCCTGCCTTTATTTTTGGTGCGATATCCAGTGCCAGGTTAATATTCTCTGTCCAGATACTTGCAGCAAGACCATAACGAGTGTTATTGGCCAGCTTAACAGCTTCTGCAGGTGTTCTGAAACTCATGGCAACCAGTACAGGCCCAAAAATTTCTTCCTGTGCAATTACTGAAGATGGAGCCACATTAGTAAACAAAGATGGTGGATAGAAACATCCATCGGTTGGGCACTCCCAGGAAGGCTGCCAAAGGTCTGCGCCTTCTTCAACACCTTGCTGCACAAGATTTTCAATAGTTTTAAGCTGAACGGGGGCCACAATAGCGCCAATATCTACTCCCTTATCCAGTGCATTACCGATACGCAGTTTTTCCATCCTGTTACGAATTTTTCGATACAGTTTTTCAGCAATGCTTTCCTGTACCAAAAGACGTGAACCAGCACAACAAACCTGCCCCTGGTTAAACCAGATGGCATCAACGATTCCCTCTACCACACTATCAAGGTCAGCATCATCGAAGACAATAAATGGAGATTTACCACCTAATTCAAGTGAAATCTTTTTATCAGTGCCTGCAGTAGCCCTTCGAATAATCCTACCTACTTCTGTAGATCCAGTGAAGGCTATCTTGCCTATCCCGATATGATTTACAATCTCTGCACCTGTTGATCCGTCACCGGTAACAATATTCACTACCCCATTTGGCAAACCAACCTGCTCACAGATCTCCGCAAAAAGCAATGCTGTAATTGAAGTGAATTCTGCCGGCTTAAGTACTACTGTATTACCCATAGCCAATGCAGGTGCGACCTTCCATGCAAGCATTAACATCGGGAAGTTCCATGGAATGATTTGACCTACCACACCAATCTCCTTGTATGCAGGTAAGGTTTCTTCCTGTATCTGCGCCCAACCGGCATGATGATAAAAATGACGAGCAACAAGCGGTATATCGATATCTCGTGTTTCCCTTATTGGTTTACCATTATCCATAGATTCCAGCACTGCAAAAAGTCTTGCGTGCTTTTGAATCTGACGGGCAATTGCATAGAGATAACGGGCTCTTCCATGCCCTCCTAAACCAACCCAATCGGGCATCGCATTTGTTGCCGCTTTTACTGCATTGTTAATATCTGCCTTGCCAGCCTGTGGAATAGATGCCAATTTTTTATTTGAGCAAGGATTCCTGCTTACCATGTATTTTTTTGTCTTAGGCTCTACCCACTTACCATTGATATACTGCTTGAAATGGGGCTTATGTCCTTGAAGCCACTGTTCTGCCATCTCTTTCGACTCCGGAGCCGACCCATAATCCATATTTTCAAAAATCGATTCTACTGTCATACGATTAAGTTTAAGCTACCGGGTGCCTGTAACTGGCAGAATATCTTCCGGTAGTAAAATGTTCTAATTGTCTTTCTATATCACTGAGCAACCCACTGGCGCCAAACCTGAAATATTTTGAATTCAGCCAGTCATCTCCAAGCTCCTCTTTTATCAAGATCAACCAGGTTAATGATTCTTTAGCTTTTCTGATTCCCCCGGCAGGTTTAAAACCTACCATATATCCGGTTTGTTCATAATAATCCCGTATTGCACGAACCATTACTAAGCTAACAGGCAGGGTAGCATTAACACTCTCTTTGCCCGTACTGGTTTTAATAAAATCTGCGCCTGCCATCATGCACACATAGCTAGCTTTAGCAACGTTTGTCAGAGTTGACAGTTCGCCAGTAGCCAGAATAGTTTTCATATGAGCATCTCCACAGGCTTCCCTGAATGCCTTCACTTCATTATAGAGTGCTCTCCAGTTCCCAGTTAAAACATATGCCCTGCTAATAACAATATCTATTTCTTTAGCTCCGGCAGCAACCGATGCCTTTATCTCCTTAAGCTTTTGAGTCATGGTAATCTGTCCGGCCGGGAACCCTGTTGACACAGCTGCTACTGGTATGGCAGTTCCCTGGAGAGCTCCCACTGCAGTCTTAATCAGGTTATGATAAACACATACAGCTCCTACAGTGATTGGTTGCCTGATACCCAAATCATCCAGAATGTCTGACCTTACAGGTTGCTTTGCTTTAGCACAAAGTCTTGCTACATTACCTGCAGTATCATCTCCAGCCAAAGTAGTAAGATCAATACAGGTAATCGCTCTTAACAACCATGCTGCCTGCCATTCTTTTTTCACAGCCCGCCTGGTCCCAAAGGTTGCAGCTCTACGTTCAACAGCGCTCTTATTAATCTTAATCTTGTTTATTAAATCCATGTCAAGAGGCATCCCAGGATTTCGGTCTTCATGCTGAACTTTCGAAGTCTTCTTCATAGCACTAAATTAACCCTAAATATGCAATAGGCCTTTCTATTCCAACCCAAAATAGCTGTGAATCAGACACATTGTTCGAATTATGTCTTTAACCATAGCGATGCTATGCTTTTCATCCATAACTCGCTGATTCTGAGCTCTTTTGAGTCTCATAACGAAATCTATTGCAAATCTAGGGTTACTGCTTTACTACATGTATAACATATCTAATATTGCTGAAAAATAACTTATTCTGAAATGGGTAACAAGCCACCCTGAGAAAGTGGTTAATGCACCATCTTACATTCTTTGCAATATTTCATTTTACCGGCAGGCCGTTTTTTAGGTTTGCGTTTATGGCCAAAATACGAAAAGTCGGAATATTGAGGTTTTTCCATCTTGCGAGCCATAACCTTGTATTTGCGTGCATTAGATTTCATCCTTTTTTCATATTCAACTATTAACCTATCATAATAACGAGTGTATGGATGATTGTTAAAAGCTTTAAGTACCTTACTATGTTGCTCTGGTGTTAATTGAATTGAACTAACTTTTTGTTGTGAACTTTCCACACTGCGACTATCCTGAGCAATGACGTACCCTCTTGAACTAATAATAAGAACAAAAATGAAAAGATGTTTGATCATATAGTGATAACTGATATCACCAAAAAAAATTGCCCCTGGGATGGGGCAATTTTACCAAGCCAAAACAACATCACATAAATAAAATCTTATAACCTTTCTTCTTATGAGCTCAAGAATACTTCATTCTCTACATAGAATTATTTCTACATGCCCATTATGAAGTTAACACCAAAAAGAATAATCAGTAATATGACTAATACAAGAAGCAAAAAAGTTGCTGGTGACCTAACTATA
>JBDLIU010000039.1:0-23683 GCA_039714715.1 Bacteroidota bacterium | reverse complement strand
AGAAAAAGCATACCTGTATTTTGCTATTTCAATTTTATACATGATCATAGGCTCAGGTCGTTATTCAATGGATAGCGTAATGAGGAGGAAGCTGAATATCTAGTTGATTGCTTATCACAAATTACATAAAGAGTTACAAACGAATTATATTGATTTGACAAGTAATTAAGTAAATTTAAGTTAACAAACTATCGTTCGCATGGAAGAAGTTAGATCGTGGTTCGATATTGCATTGCAATCATTGTATATTACCCTGATTGTTGGGTATTATGTATTGGTGATTTTTGCCGTAATCAAACTTTTGTTGGAGAACAAAAATCCCCTAAAGACACATTCTTACCTGCTGGCTATGGTACTGATACCTGTGATTGGATTAGGTATCTATATTTTATTTGGCCAGGATTACCGCAGGAATAAGATGTTTTCCAGGAAAGCAGCGGTAGATCAAAAGAGGATTGATGCCTACGTACAGGAACAGCTGGAGATGGCGACTCATCATGAACTCATAACGGATGAGGCCATTAAAGAAAAGGCAAATATTGTTCAGCTGCTTCTTTCCAATAACAGATCCTTTTTCACTAAAAATAATAAGGTCACACTACTAATTAATGGAGAGAAAAAGTTTAAAGACCTGTTGGCCCGTTTAAAGGAAGCAAAGGAGTATATCCATATGGAGTACTATATTTTCGATAATGATAAGATCGGGAATGAAGTAGCCAATGTTTTGGCAGCAAAGGCCAGAAATGGCGTAAAGGTTCGCTTTATCTATGATGACGTGGGAACCTCGCACCTGGAAAAATCATTTAAAAAACTTTTCGATGAGTCAGGTGTAGAGTATTACCCATTTATGCCGGTGTATATTCCTCAACTAAGCAGGGCAAACTTCAGGGATCACAGAAAGATAGTAGTGGTTGATGGAGAAGTGGGATATGTTGGGGGCCTGAATGTAGCTGACAGGTATATTAATAAAGGCGATAAAATTTCCTGGAGGGATGTTCATCTGAAAGTTGAAGGGGAGGCAGTAAATTCATTGCAAATTGTGTTTATGCTTAATTGGTTTTTTGTAAGCAAAACCAGGTTGGACTTCTCTGAAAAGTATTTCCCGGACATAACTTCAAGAGGAACTCAATGTGTACAGATAGCAGCCAGTGGCCCGGATTCTGATTGGGCCTCAATTATGCAGGCGTTCTTTGTGGCCATTAGTACTGCCAAAAAACAGATATTGATTACCACACCTTATTTTATTCCCAACGAACCAATATTGGAGGCACTCAATACTGCTGCCCTTGGAGGGGTGGATGTGCAGATCATATTTCCTTACGAAGGTGATAACAAAATAGTACAGGCTGCTTCGATGTCGTATATGAAAGAAGTACTGGCTGCTGGTGTAAAAGTGTTCCTTTTTACAGGAGGGTTTAATCATTCTAAAACAATTGTAGTTGACGGTGTTATTTCTTCGGTAGGAACCGCCAACATGGATTTTCGCAGCTTCGACCAGAATTTTGAAGTAAACGCCTTTATATATGACAAGGACATTGCAGAGCAGCTGGTGGATTTGTTTATGGATGATAAAGAACAATGCGTGCCATTATACCTTAGCCGATGGCAGCAAAGACCTATCAGAAGGAGGCTGGCAGAGTCTGCCTCGAGGCTGCTGGCTCCATTACTGTAACCATACAGTGGTGCCAGTAGTTATCTCCTGACACATGAGGAGCAGATAGTTCACTCAAAGTCGATAACACCTGACTTCACGGTAGGGGGTGGTGTCAGGAGTTACCTCCTGACACACGATAACGCAATTTCCAATCTTTCTTTTAACATATTTCGGTAATCTCTATTTATTTTGCACCCATGGGACTAAGAGGTCGAACAGAATTTAAAGATGGCAGTTGCTTTTTCGTAACCACCACATGTTATGGATTCAAACATCTATTTCTCGATGAACGATACTATAATGTACTAAAGGAAAGTTTGCTATTTCTAAATGAGAAATGCAAAGCCGAGTTGTTAGCTTATGTTTTCATGCCCAATCACATTCATCTGGTAATAAACTTTATCGAAGAGAACCATCTCTCAGCGTACATGAGGGACTTTAAGAAATATACAGCTTATCGAATTAGAAAGCTATTTGAATTAGATGGTCAAAAAGGATTATTGAAAGCAATAGAATTTGAAAGAGGTAAACAGAAGTATAAAGTCTGGCAGGACAGGTTTGATGATGTGGTTATTGAAACGGAAGATGTCCTAACCACAAAAATTGAGTATATCCATTTCAATCCGGTTAAAGCAAAGCTTGTTACAAATCCTGAAAATTATGAATACTCAAGTGCCGGTTATTACAGTTCGATTTTCAAAGAAGATCCCCTGGTGACTTCATTCCGTTAATGATTGCAACATACTGCTATGCTATAACCGTGGTGTCAGGAGTTATCTCCTGACACATGAAGAACAGTACTTTCGTAAGTCAGAAGGTAACTTCTGACTTCACAGAGGGGTGGTAGTGGTGTCGGCCACATAGTGATGCCCATGGCAGAGTTGCCTCCTATAACCGTTGCCCCGGCTTTGGTCCATCTCCGTGGTGTCAGTTACCTCCTATGCTATAACCGTGGTGTCAGGAGTTATCTCCTGACACATATTTGAGCATATTGGAACAGATTATTACAAAAGCAGAAGCAACATCCTCTTCTGTCAGGTGATAAGACCTGAAAGCACTCTTGAAGGGATTGGAAATTTGACTCTCAGAAGAACCCTCTGCATCTAAGCATCCTTAAAAATTTATCGGGTGGTGCCAGTAGTTACTTCCTGACACATGAAGAACAGTACTTTCGTAAGTCAGAAGGTAACTTCTGACTTCACATGGGGTAGTGGTATCGGGCGTTATCTCCTCCAGTGGTGGTAGAAGTTACCTTCTGCCACATAAATAGCAGAGTGCTTCTGTAAGACAATCAGCCCTGGGTGGGTTGAAGTAAGAATATATCAAGCGCCATAGGTGCGATACATTACTCCATGAGTAAGGATATTTACGTGGATGATAGTATTTTAGAATTGCAATCTTCATAATAATATTCGTAATTAGCAGCTCAATTTGAAGTAGAAGATCTAGTGGCAGAGCAGAATATTAAAGAAGAAGTTGTAGCATGTTACCATTGCGGAGAGCCATGTGAAGAAGAGCTAATTGAGTTTGATGATAAGGCTTTTTGCTGCAATGGCTGTAAAATGGTATATGAGATTCTTGATGAGAATGATCTGTGTAATTATTACGATCTGCAAAACTCGCCTGGCATCTCGCTCAAGAACAGAGATTACGCGGAGAAGTTCAGCTTCCTTGAGAATAAAGAAATCCAGGATACCTTACTTAATTATTCCTCCGAAACCCTCAATAAAATTGTATTTTATGTTCCTTCCATACATTGTAGCTCATGTATATGGTTACTGGAGCACCTTGATACACTTCGGGAAGGGGTCATTAATTCAAGGGTAAATTTTGTGCGAAAGGAAGTCTCAATCGACTACAACCCTGAAATCATTTCACTGAAAACGGTAGTAGAGCTTCTGGCAACAGTAGGTTATGAGCCGGAAATAAATCTCCAGAATGTATCGGAGGAAAAGACCAGGTCTGAAAACAGGAGTCTTTATATTCAGATTGGTGTGGCTGGGTTTGCTTTTGGCAATATAATGATGCTCAGTTTCCCTGAATATTTTGGCTTTAATGGGCTCAATGAAAATATTCAACGGTTTATGAGTTATGCCAATGTGTTACTCTCATTACCGGTGGTGTTTTATTCTGCCAGCAATTATTTTATTTCAGCTTATAAAGGTCTCGCTCAGAAGTATATTAATATAGATGTGCCCATTGCCCTGGGTGTAATTACACTTTTTATCCGCAGTCTTTATGAAATCTTTACTTATACCGGGCCCGGCTATCTCGATTCTTTATCCGGATTGGTTTTCTTTTTATTGATTGGTAAATGGATTCAAAGTGTCACTTATGAAAGCCTTTCTTTTGAGAGAGACTATAAATCCTATTTCCCCCTGGCAGTAAACAGGCTTATTGGCGATAAAAAAGAGGTAGTGCAGGTTACAGAGTTGCAGGAAGGAGATCTGATCGAAGTTCGTAACAGAGAGGTAATCCCCGCAGATTCGATTTTAATGAGTGATGAGGCTGCCATTGATTATAGCTTTGTAACAGGTGAGGCAGAGGCTATCCATAAAAATAATGGTGACAGAATCTTTGCCGGTGGCAGGCAGGTGGGGCATCCTGTTAAACTGCAAATAATTAAAGCCGTATCTCAGAGCTACCTTACACAGCTTTGGAATAGCGATACTTTTCAACAGCAAAGCAAATACGATACAATAATTGATACCATAAGTAAATATTTCACTTTTGGGGTTCTGTTTATTGCTTCAATAACGGCAGTTTATTGGTATTGGGTAGAGCCCGATAACATTTTTAATTCGGTAACTGCAGTTTTGATTGTTGCCTGTCCGTGTGCATTAGCTTTGGCTACACCTTTTACATTAGGCAATGCCATGACCATTTTAGGGCGCAACAAGTTTTATCTCAAACATATGAATGTGATAGAAAAGTTGTGGAATATTTCGCTAATGGTATTTGATAAAACAGGCACCTTAACAAAAAGCACAGCTGGGAATGTGCATTTTCACGGTTTATTAAAACAAACGGATAAAAATCTGGTGGCGGCAGTAGCATCAGGTTCTACTCACCCGTTGAGCAGGATGATAATGGCTGAAACTTATGCATCTGTATACCATAAGTCTACCTCATTGGAAGAAATTGAAGGCAAGGGTGTAAAAGGTGTTGTTGACGAGCATGTTGTTCTATTGGGATCGGAGCAATGGGTAACCGGCAGGAAAAGTAATGAGACTGAGAATACAACCACTGTTTTTCTAAGTATTGATGATGAGATCAAAGGATATTACACTTTTGGCAATGTTTACAGGCCCCAGGTACAAGATGCGATTAATGAATTAAGCACTTTCAATTTCGCTCTATTGTCCGGAGATAATGAATCTGAGTTAGAGAACCTGAAAACCATGTTCCCTGCCGGAACCAAGATGGAGTTTAAGCAAGATCCTGAAAGCAAGCTTAAGTTTATTAAAAAACAACAGGAAAATAACGACACAACAGTTGTAATGTTTGGCGATGGGTTGAATGATGCAGGTGCGCTTAAACAGGCCGATGTAGGTATAGCCGTAACAGAAGATGTATCTGCATTTACCCCGGCATCAGATGCAATACTTTATGGAGGAAGTTTTCACCATATTGGTAAGTTTATGAAATTTGCGAGGGCTACGAAGAAAATCATTTTTGCCAGTTTTGCCATTTCGTTTATTTATAATTTTATTGGCCTTTCGTTCGCTGTGAGTGCAAACCTTACACCTTTATTCGCAGCTATTTTAATGCCTTTAAGTAGTATTACCGTTGTTGCTTTTGCTACATTTGTAGTTAGGGGTTTAGCTTTTAAACGAGGTTTATTATAAAATGTCAGTAATCATAATACTCATAATAATAGGGGTTGTTGTCGCCTCCGGATTCCTGGCTGCATTTATGTGGGCAGTACGCTCCGGACAGTACGATGACACCGTTTCTCCCTCAGTAAGAATGCTATTTGAAGATAAAAAAAGCAAGAAAAATAAAAAAAATCACTAAACATGACCTAAGTCATATTTTAGACTAATATGAGGCTATACTTTTACATCGCCTAACAACATTTCATAGTATAGCGGTTGTTATAAGGCCGAGCCACAAGGGTTCGGCCTTTTCTTTTTTTATATGGTTAAGTACATATATTGATCACACAAATTATATTTACAACCTATGGACAGACTCATACCAATACTCTTAATCCTAACATTACTCATAAGTTGTAATAACACTAATTCCTATACGGAACATCAAGAAAAAAGTATTGAAGAGCCCAATCCTGAAATCTTAGCAAGACTTAAAAGATACAAAGGTATTGGCCCGATAACAACGGTCGAGTTGAATGAAAAAATTGACATGAATATGGCTAGGCAGGGAGAAGGCGTATTTATAATTATGTGCACTTCTTGTCATAAACCAAAAGAAGATTTTATAGGGCCTTCACCCCAAAGAATATTAGATAGAAGATCTCCGGAGTGGGTTATGAATATGATTTTAAATCCCGAAGAAATGAATAAGAAAGATTCATTGGCCATAACTGTGTATGAACAATATAACCGTTCCCCTATGTCAAATCAATTTCTTTCTGAAGATCAGGCCAGGCAAATCCTGGAATATTTCAGGACATTATAATATAGAGAGGTCTTATACCAATTTATCTTAGAGTTAAATTGGTATTATATCAGGCGGGTAAGCTTAAATTGAATGTGAATATGTTTATTGTCTCTCTCAACAACCAATCTCATTTTTTTATTCGCTTTATCATTGAGCCTTCCAACTACCTCATCCAAATTCATTTTATCAGTTTTTACTCCATTGATAGAAATAATTTTATCGCCCTCTTTTAATCCGGCTTTTTTAGCAGCAGAGCCTTCCCTGATGTTATCGATTTCAAACTCATTTAAATAAGCACCATCAGCTCTAATAACAAGACCGCTTAAATTAAACTCAAATGGTTTGTGGTAACTTCCTCCTTTTCGAACATATAATTTCTGATTAACAAAGTCGAAAACAATCCTGAAACGTGACATTACTCCACCACCAAATGTGCCATGTCTGAAGTTATGTTCCAGCGAAATTTCATAATTATCAGGACTTGGGAAAATAGCAACGGCACCATCAAACCTATAGTCATCTACCCATAATCTATCAATTCTGGCTACTTTACCATATATATTGCCGCCAAGGCCCCTCCCCAGGCTGCTTGATATATAAGGTTCGGGGGCATAGATTTCTTCTCCAGATCTTTCATCCAGCAATATTGTATGGCTCGCGCCTGTATCAAGCATAAACTTACCCCTTACAGTATCTGATTCTCTTATGGCAAGATTAGCCATGAGATAGGGCTTGGTGTCTTCTACAACAATAGGAATCTCAACAAATCTTCTTTTCTTTTTATAAGTTCTGGGATCATAAAAGGTGATGATCTTCTTATCATAATTAAGATCCACCACAAAACGGCTAAACAGCTCGTAGCCCAGTATACCATGCACGCTAACCCCAAGATAGTTTTTGAGTTGTAATAGATCTTCTTCCAATACCAATAAAGCATGGCCATTTCCTTCAATTCTTCCAACATTCAGGGATACATTATTTACTACAAATGCATCTACAAATTTTTCACCACCTGCTCCCGGAATGGTAATTTTCCTGGAATAAGGAAGGTTAAGAAGATCGGTAAGCGTTTTTTCAGTAAGCACAGCGGTCCTTACTCCGGTATCTAAAATAAATTTTAAAGGAAGCGACCTGTTCAATAATACATCAATAACGATAAGATTATTATAGATTTCAAAAGGGATAGTTACCTTGTCATATCCATTGGGCATCACAAAACCCAAAGGTTGAGGGCTGGGATATTTTTCATTAGGTTTCTGGGCATATATTATACCACTGTATAGAACCAAAACTGTAAAAAATACCTTTTTAATCATAATAACAAAGAGCTGAGGTTGGCTTTTGGACAAACCTTCAGCAATTGAATAAATGTACGACTATTATGTTATAAAGGTTTTTATTTGATTAATACTTCATAAAAAACTGATCTATGTCATTTTTTTGTCGATGAATCATATAGTACTTTAGTGAATTGAAAAAACCTATACAATTGAACTTAACCTTAATGACCTATGAGTATTGAAAAGTTTAGCTATGATAATAAGATAGTTAAGTATTTTATTTTCGCCACAGTAATTTTTGGAGTGGTAGGTATGTTGGTAGGGCTTACGGCTGCAACACAGTTGTTTTGGCCTGCTGCTAATTTTAACATTCCTTATACCACATTTGGCCGAATTCGTCCATTACACACCAATTCCATCATTTTTGCCTTTGTTGGTAATGCCATGTTTGCAGGTATTTATTACTCAATGCAGCGATTGCTTAAAACCAGGATGTTCAGCGATTTATTAAGCTGGATTAACTTCTGGGGGTGGCAGTTGATCATTCTTGCTGCTGCAATTACATTACCCCTTGGGTTTACCTCATCTAAAGAATATGCAGAATTAGAATGGCCTATTGATATTGCCATTGCCTTAATATGGGTGGTGTTTGGTCTCAATATGATAATGACTATTATAAAGAGGCGCGAAAGGCATATGTATGTTGCCATTTGGTTCTACATTGCCACCTTTGTTACAGTGGCTATTCTTCATATTTTCAATTCGTTTGAACTGCCGGTTACACTGTTCAAAAGCTACTCATTCTATGCCGGAGTACAAGACGCATTAGTACAATGGTGGTATGGACATAATGCAGTGGCATTCTTCCTCACTACACCTTTCCTTGGTTTGATGTATTATTATCTGCCAAAAGCAGCTAACAGACCGGTATATTCCTATAAACTTTCTATAGTACACTTCTGGTCATTAATATTTCTATATATATGGGCAGGTCCACACCACTTGCTTTATACATCATTACCTAACTGGGCACAGACATTAGGTACAGTTTTCTCTATAATGCTTATAGCTCCATCATGGGGTGGTATGCTTAATGGATTAATGACATTACGTGGTGCATGGGATCGTGTTCGTGAGGACCCTGTTCTTAAGTTCTTTGTTGTTGCCGTTACCGCTTATGGTATGTCAACCTTTGAAGGGCCAATGCTCTCATTGAAAAATTTTAATGCTATTACCCACTTCACAGACTGGATTGTAGCGCACGTACATATTGGAGGTCTGGGATGGAACGGATTTATGACCTTTGGTATGCTTTACTGGTTAGTACCACGCATGTGGCAATCTAAGCTTCATTCCAGAAATCTTGCCAACCTTCACTTCTGGTTAGGCACTCTGGGTATTATCTTATATGCACTTCCACTTTACTGGGGCGGTGTTGTACAGAGTTTAATGTGGAAGGAATTTACAGAAGAAGGATTCTTGATGTATGGTAACTTCCTTGAAACTGTTACTAAGATTTTACCATTCTATATGATGAGAGCAGCAGGGGGAACACTATATCTCACTGGTACTATCTTAATGATATATAACTTGATTAAGACAGCAAATGCAGGAAGTTTCTTGGCGAATGAAGAAGCTGAAGCTCCTGCTCTGGAGAAGAAGCAAATTGCCGGAGGAGGACACTCTGCCTTGGAAAGAAAGCCTATCCAATTTACAATTCTTGCTTTGATCGCAGTTTCTATTGGAGGTCTTGTTGAAATCGTTCCTACTTATTTGATTAAGTCAAATATTCCAACTATACCAAGCGTTACGCCATATACACCCCTTGAATTACAGGGAAGGGATATTTATATCCGTGAAGGATGTAACAACTGTCACTCTCAAATGGTACGGCCATTCAGAAGTGAAACAGAACGATATGGAGAATACTCTAAAGCAGGAGAGTTCGTGTATGATCATCCATTCCTGTGGGGTTCAAGGCGAACAGGGCCAGACTTGCATAGGGAAGGTCTGGGCAACAAGAATGCCAAACCACATGCATGGCACTATAAGCATATGTATGATCCGCGAATTACATCACCGGGTTCTATCATGCCAAGATACCCATGGCTGCTTGAAGACAACTTGGATGTGAGCAATACTGAAGCTAAAATCAACGCAATGCGTACACTTGGTGTGCCTTATCAGGAAGGGTATGAAACAATAGCTAATGATGATCTGGCCGCACAAGCCAAGAAAATAGCAGATGAATTAAATGCCGAAGAAGATATCAATACAAGTGCTGAGAAAGAAATTATAGCACTGATTGCATATCTGCAGAGGTTAGGAACTGATATAAATGTTGATAAATAGTATTAGCCGATGTTTAAGCATTATTTTGAAGGTATTGAAAATGTAGAAGTTGGCCCGATCATCGGTCTGGTCATCTTCTTCATTTTCTTTATTTACATCGTTTATCAGGTTGTTGTTGCAAGTAAAGGATACATCTCTAAGATGGGAAACATGCCACTAGACGATAACTCAGATGAACCCCAAGAAAAGAAATCTACAACTTAACATAAAATTCTCTATAACCTAAATTTCCAAAGAAATGAACAATTTAATTTTCAAGCCATTTTTAAAAAGTATCAAATGGGTGTTTGCACTCATGTTGATATTATTTGGTACGGGCGCATCTGCTCAGAGCGGTGGTGATAACTATAACACCTTACTGATTGCAGTTATTGTTGTTGGTGTTATTGCAGTTATCGTATTGTTCGTATCATTTTACACGCTTCAGGTACTTAATGTTGTATTAAGAACAGAAGCAGAAAGAAAGGCCCAAGAAACTGGCGAGGAGCCAGAGCAGGTACTTACTTTATGGCAGAGATTCCTTAGGGTGGCCAACAAAAGGGCAGATATGAAAGATGAGCATTCTATTACCCTTGATCATAACTACGATGGTATTCGTGAGTTAGATAATCACTTACCTCCATGGTGGAATTACCTGTTCTATGTAACTATTGTATTCAGTATTTTCTATGTTATTTTCTATCATTTTACAGATACACTTCCATTGCAGGAAAAAGAATATGAAATAGAAATGGCTGAAGCGGCTGCTATGGCAGAAATTAGAATGGCAGAAAGCCAGGCAGCAGGCACTGCTTTCAGTGAAGCTGATTTGGCCCTTTCAGATGATCCTGCAGTTTTGGCAAGTGGTGAAAAAATATTCAATCAGCAGTGTGCGGTTTGTCATAAAACAGATGGAGGAGGAAGTATAGGCCCGAACCTGACTGATGATTACTGGATTCATGGTGGAGATATTAAAAGTATATATACCACGATTAAGGTGGGTGTTCCTGATAAAGGCATGATTTCATGGGAAGCTATGTTATCGCCACAACAAATGAGTGATGTAGGTAACTATATCAAATCTTTACGAGGAACAAATCCTCCTGGGGCAAAAGCGCCACAGGGAGATCTTGAAGAGTAAAAAAGTCCCGTCATACCGATAGCTATCGGCAGGCGGGCATTTAGGTTTTAGGTTATGGAGAATTTTTATGAATACGAAGAGGAATTTCGTGACCATATGGGTACGGTGGACGAAGAGGGTAAACGAATATGGGTTTACCCTAAGAAACCAAAAGGCAAGTTTACCAACTACCGGGTTATTGTTGCAGTAATTCTTCTAGGTGTACTATTTAGTGTGCCATTTATTAAGATTGGCAGTCAGCCATTATTTTTATTTAACATTTTTGAGCGAAAATTTATAATCCTTGGGGTTGCATTCTGGCCACAGGATTTCTACATCTTCGCATTGGTATTAATTTCATTTTTTGTATTCATTATTCTGTTTACAGTGGTTTTTGGCAGAGTCTGGTGTGGCTGGGCATGCCCTCAAACCATTTTTATGGAAATGGTATTTCGAAGGATAGAATACTGGCTTGAAGGAGATGCTAATCATCAAAGAAAATTGAATAATGGACCCTGGACAACAGAAAAGATTTTCAAGAAAGGGTTTAAGCAAATCCTTTTCATCCTCATATCATTATTAATTGCCCATACCCTGATGGCTTACATAATCGGGGTAGATCAGGTGGTTGATATTGTGTCATCACCACCAGCAGAAAACTGGGGAGGCTTTATGGCCACCATGGTTTTTACGGTGATATTTTATTGGGTGTTCACCTATTTTCGTGAACAAGCCTGTATTGCAGCGTGCCCTTATGGCAGGCTACAAGGAGTTCTACTTAATCGGGATTCAATGGCTGTTGCCTATGATTTTGTCAGGGGAGAGCCTAGAGGTAAAATTCATAAAGGTGAAGTGGCAGAAGATCAGGGGGATTGCATAGATTGTAATTTATGTGTTCATGCCTGTCCTACAGGAATAGATATTCGTAATGGAACCCAATTAGAGTGTATCAACTGTACAGCATGTATGGATGCCTGTGACGAGGTAATGGAGAAGGTTGGTAAACCCAAAGGACTTGTTAGGATTTCATCCTATACTAATATCAAGGAGGGTAAAAGTAAAGTTTTTACAACCAGGGTAATTGCCTATATTATTGTGCTTTTAGCTCTTATTACGATAGCAACTACATTATTAATATCTCGATCAGATGTTGATGCTACGGTTCTCCGGGTTCCCGGACAATTGTACCAAAAAACAGAAAATGGTAAGATACGGAATCTGATGAATGTACTGTTTGTTAACAAAACATTTGATGCACAAGATGTTGAATTAAGGCTTGTGGGACAACCGAATGCTGTGATTACCATTGTAGGGGGTGAAGATATATCTCTTGAACCTAATAGCACAAAAGAGATAGTAATGTTTGTTGATATGCCTCCGGAAGAAGTTGATGGAGCGAAAACAAAAATATACTTTGAAGTGGTTCGTAATGGAGAAGTTATAGACGAGACACATACAAATTTCCTTGGACCTTTTACCTTTAATTAACTTATGAATTGGGGTTGGAAAATAGCGATAGTTCTTGCCATTTATATGATTGGCATAATTGCAGTGGTATCATACACAATGACACTGGATGTAAACTTAGTGGCAGAAGACTATTATCAGCAGGAGCTGGCTTATGAAGAGCAGATTACCCGTATGAAAAATGTGGAAGCCTTGGATGAAAAACCGCAGTTTTTATTTAGCTCAGATCGTAAATTGGTGGTACTTACTTTTCCGCAGAGCTTGTCACCTGAAAAGGGAAAAATTACACTCTTTAGACCATCGGATTTTACTCAAGATAGAGATTTTAAACTTGAACTGGATGATGCCAATCAACAAGGATTTGTTACAGAAAGTCTGAGGCCGGGTTTATGGAAGGCTAAAGTTTTGTGGGAAGAAAAGGGAAAATCGTTTTATCAGGAATTTGTAATAGTTATATAATATGCTTTGGAGTGCTTTAGGAATGGGGCTACTAGGTAGTTTTCATTGTGTTGGAATGTGTGGCCCAATCGTACTTGCTGTACCTGGCAAGTCGTTGCTTTCAAAATTGTCGTACAATTTTGGCCGAACCATTACTTATATGATAATGGGGGCCATTATTGGGTTTGTAGGAGAAGGATTCTCATTGATAGGATATCAACAGCCATTATCTGTGGCTGTAGGTGTAGCCATGCTATTGATCGTTTTATTTACCAGGTATAAGCATTTCGATATGCCTATGACCGGAGTGGTTACAAAGATGTGGATATACTCAAAAAACAAACTATCACCACTCTTTAAAAGCCAGTCTCCCACCGCACCTTTTTTTATTGGTTTAATAAATGGCTTGTTACCATGTGGGTTAGTATATGCTGCCTTGTTTGCTGCAATCTCAATGGGAGGAATAGTAGAGAGTGCACTCTATATGGGATTGTTTGGAATAGGTACAGCACCCTTGCTTATTGTTCTATCCGTGTTTGGGACAATAATTTCTCCAGCCTGGAGAAATAAACTTAACAGGGCTGTTCCCTACTTCCTTGGGCTTGTAGCCATTTTACTTATACTGCGAGGATTGAATCTGGGTATACCACTGGTAAGCCCTAAAATGGATAAGGACGGGAAAATGAAACATATGGAACATTCTTCCCTTTATGAGCCTCAAAAGGATACCTGTACTTTGGAGTTTAAAAGTTAATATTCGATACTATTTTTCAGGTCCGCCAGCTGTACCTTCCCCATCAGGATCAGCGGCTCCAATCCATTCATCACCTTTCTTCATTATGGCATGAACACGACCAAAACGGAAGGGTTGATTTTGCTTTTTTATAAGAAAGCCATTGTCTTCAAGGAATTTTAGATCCTCATCACTCCAGGCAAGAGAATCATGTATCTCGATTAGAATACCTTCCTTTGATGGGTGTACTCTTGGGGCTTCTAATGCGTCTATCAGACTCTTGTCTTTGTCGACCACCTGGCAAACAGCCTGCACAATGGCTGAATTAATTTTATCTCCCCCTGCTGCTCCCAGTCCCATGAAGGGTGAACCATCTTTGGTTAGAATCATCGGGGATATGTGAGAAGCTGCTCTTTGATAAGGTTCCATAGGGCCCAGGTAGCCTCCTAATGTTGCTGCATAAAGGAATCCTAATCCTGGAGTTACCACACGACTGCCCATAATAGGACCAATAGACTGCGTGAGTGACACCACCATACCATTTTTGTCAACAATGGTAAAATGTGTCGTATGCCCTGGGTCTTCTTGCCACGCTATAGGTTCCCTATTCGCAGATTCTAAAGAGGCTTCTATCGGTGTACTAATTTGTATCTTTTCAGAAAGAGTTTTGGCATATTCTTTCGAAATCAGGGAATCCCCGCTTTCTAGTTTCATTTGCATAAAGCGATCTTCATAACCAAGCTTAATAGCCTGGTACATGGCACTGGCCCACTCTGCATCACTATATTCTTTCATAGGTAGATTTTCAAGGATATGTAAGATTTCAATCGTAGTGGCACCGAACGAGGGTAGCCACAAGCCATAAACATCAATACCCTTATAACTACCACTTAATATTTCAGAATTCAGGGCCTCATACTCAGCCAATGATTCCATGGTTAAAGCACCTCCATGGACCTGTACATCGGCTACCATTTTTTCCGCAATTTCTCCTTTATAGAAAATCTGAGGACCATTTTCGGCTATTAGAGTTAGAGTATTAGCAAGGTCTTTTTGCACCAGTAGGTCATTGGGCCCATAGACCATGGTGTCACCTGGTAATATGAAATACTTTTTAGATCCATTAAATTCCATTAATTGATCTTTTACCATTGATTGCATCAATACCTGATCGGGTAATTGGTAAAAGCCTTCATTTGCCAGTTTAATTGCTGGTGCCAGCAATTCCTTCAAGGGCATACTTCCATGTGCTTCATTTAACTTGGCAACACCGGCAACTACACCTGGAACACCAATAACTGCATAACCATACTTTGCTTGGGGAGCCGTCTCCTTATCGTACGTTCCGGGCGCTTGCGTTGTGGCATCAATACCGTGGACTTTGCCATTGTTATCAAGTACAATTGCCTGCAGTCTTCCTCCTAATCCACTCATAGCGGGTTCAACCACCGCCAGGGTAAATGAAACAGCTACTGCAGCATCAGCAGCATTCCCGCCATTTTCAAGAACTTGTTTCCCAGCTTGTGTGGCCAGAGGGTGTGCAGTTGCCACCATACCATTTTTGGAAGTTGCGTATTGTGAACTAGTTACTCCGTTATCTGCTTTATTAGTCTCAGGGTTTTGGCAAGATGGAAAAGCTATAAATGAAAACAGCATGAAGAATACGATAATTTGCTTTAAGGGTGTCATAAATGAGTTATTTAATAATAACTTAATATAAGGGAGTTAACCCAAAGAATACATAATTATAATATAAGGGGAGAAAGTATTGTTTGAACGGATATTTATTGCAGAAGCCCTATAAAAACCAAAAGGCGAGGATAACTCGCCTTTGGGTTGGTGTGGTCTACAGCCATATGGCCGAGATCCAATCTAACCACCTAAAGTGTTCAGCATCAATGCTAAACCTCATTTTAAATATACAAATCCCGAATATTTCAAGCAAGCATTTCTGATAAAAAAAATTAAAATTCATGGTTAAATCCTATTAATCTAAAATTATGCAATAATCTAACTATTGCAAATAAAGACGTTACAGTCTTTACAGGTCAGACGATCCTTATAAAAGCTTCAGGATGTCTGGATTAACCCTGACAATTCTGGCTTTTTAGTCAGCGTTCGTCAATTATTCATCCCCATTAACTTACCGCTAACGTAAAACTCTGAAAAAACCTGATATAGGTTCTTATTTTGCTAATTATTCAATTGTTACTTTGTAAGTTGATTATTCTGTATATGAAGGTCTCGACTAAAGATTCGTTTCAAGTTATCTATTCATTGTATGAACATGAATATCTTGGTTATATATTCGAATCTTTTATTATTAAGCAGGATCACCTTGGCCATCTTACTTTACAACATCAGAATATTTCATCTTTAAATGCGCATGAATTTAAATCCGGTCTGGACACCACGGATTTTGAGTTGATAGACCTCATGGATAATATGCAGCAGGATAAGGTGGTGCCCAAATTCTTATCCAATGGAATCAAACCTAAAGATTTCTTCCTGAAGTATTTTAATGGGAATGATGATGACAAGAGTAAAGCAATCCAGACAGAGATCGGGCGATATATGTCTAACCTGCGCTCTCAAATCATGGAGAAATTGGTTGGGAAAAGGGTGTTTGAAATGGGGTCAGATGGTGAGCCAACCTGGAAGGAGCTGGATGTAATGCCGGAAAAGGCAACGGTTTTATTCCATTTCAGGAAAAATGAAGAGAATACCCATTATTTTCCTACAATAAAATATAATGGTCAAAAGCTGGAATTTCAATATAAAAAGGCATACCTGGTATGTAATAAACCTGCCTGGTTAGTACTGGATGGTCGAATCTATTCTTTTGAAAAAGATGTTGATGGTTCAAAACTTAAACCATTTCTTAACAAGAAATTCATTGTTGTTCCTAAAAATGTTGAAAAACCATATTACGAAAAATTTATTGCTCCACTGATTGCAGTTTATGATGTCTATGCAAGGGGATTTGAAATAGACGCCAGGCCTAAACCATTGCAGCCTGTTCTTACTTTTTCCCCATTGGCTCAAACAAACTTGTCGTTATTTGATGAAGAGGAGACTGTGGGGGATAAAGCCAAAATTGTATTTGAGCTTAATTTTCAATATGGCAGTTATGAAATAAGAGCAGATATTTCTGACAAAGTGGTAGTAAGATTAGAAGAGAAAGAAGGGGGATTTATATTTCACCGTATAAACCGATGGAAGTCTAAGGAGAATGATTACCTGAGGGATTTGGAAAATACTGGCCTGAGTATGCGTTCTGCCAGACTCAGTTTGCCGGTAAGTGAAGCCATTAAATGGATTAAGGATTATACCCAAGGACTGGAAGAAAAGGGATTTACGATAAAACAGCTATCGACCGATAAAAGAAAATTCTTTCTTGGAGAAGCTTCAATAAAGGTTGAGATAACCGAGAATATCGACTGGTTTGATATCAATGCGGTAATTAAGTTTGGGGATTATTCAATACCATTTAAAGAGTTACGCAAACTGTTGCGTAAGAATAAAAACGAAATAACATTGCCTAATGGCGAGATTGCCGTAATTCCGGATGCATGGGTGGAAGATTACGGTGAGATTTTTGGCTTTATAAATGAAGATGATACTGATAAGCCAATGTTAGCGAAGCACCACCTGGCGCTTGTACAAGAGGTAGACAGGCATGAAAGCTCAAACATAAGCATCGATAAAAAATTATTAAAACTTCAGGATTTCACGTCAATTAAGGAAAGAGAGGTTTCAAATAAGTTTAAAGGAACATTAAGACCCTACCAGAAGGCGGGTTACGATTGGCTGCTTTTTCTTAATGATTATAAATTTGGGGGTTGCCTGGCAGATGATATGGGATTGGGCAAGACCGTTCAAACCCTGGCTTTATTACAGCATGAGAAAGATAAAAATGCTACCAACGCATCGCTTCTAATAATGCCAACCTCCCTTATCTATAATTGGAAAAGGGAGGCAAGGAAGTTCACGCCTTCATTAAAAGTTTATGATTATACCGGAAGCAACAGGCAGAAAGACATTTCTTTATTCGAAGGGTATGATTTGGTAGTAACTTCATATGGAATTGTTCGCAGGGACATTGAAGAGTTAATGGATTATTACTTTAACTATGTAATTCTGGATGAGTCACAATCAATAAAAAATCCGGCATCGAATATTTCAAAAGCAGTAAGAAAGCTTAGCTCCAAACACAGATTAATTCTTTCAGGAACACCGCTTGAGAACAGTACTTTGGATTTGTGGTCACAGATGAGTTTCGTTAATCCTGGTTTGTTAGGTCAGCAGGCATTTTTTAAGAAGAAATATCAGGTGCCGATTGAAAAGCATCAAAGTGAGGAGCACACTCAAAAGCTGTTTAACATTATCAAACCATTTATTCTAAGAAGGCATAAATCTCAGGTTGCAAACGATTTGCCGGAAAAGGTAGAAAATATTCATTATTCCCGAATGTCTGATTCGCAGCGTGAGGTGTATGAAAAAGTGAAGAACCATTATAGGAATGAGATATTAAACCATATTGAAAGCTTTGGTGTAAATAAGTCACAACTTTTATTACTTCAGGGATTAACCAAACTCAGGCAAATAGCTAATCATCCGAAATTAGTTGATCAAAACTATACCGGAGACTCCGGGAAAATGGATGATTTATTAATTATGCTTGACAATGCTCTGGCAGAGAACCATAAAATACTGATTTTTAGCCAGTTTGTTAAGCATCTCACGATAGTAAGGGAAGTAATAGAAAACCTTAACCTGGATTATTGCTATCTGGATGGAGCCACTAAAGACCGTGAGGCACAAGTTGAGCGATTTCAGAATGATGAAGATGTAAGGCTTTTCCTTATTTCACTAAAGGCAGGAGGTCTGGGCCTTAATCTCACCGAAGCTGATTATGTGCTCCTGCTAGATCCATGGTGGAACCCGGCTGTTGAAATGCAGGCAATTGACAGAGCTCACCGTATTGGTCAGACAAAAAAAGTATTCACATATAAATACATAATGAGCGATACGGTAGAAGAGAAAATTCTGGATTTACAGAAACGCAAAGTTAAGCTGGCAAAAGATCTCATTTCAACAGATCAGGGATTTGTTAAAAACCTTTCAAAAGATGATATTAGTGCTTTACTAACCTGATCTTGTCTGTGGCAAAAGCCAAAACATTTTTTTTCTGCCAGAACTGTGGCTACGAATCTGCCAAGTGGCTGGGTAAATGTCCATCATGCCAGGAATGGAACAGCTTTGTTGAGGAGCTTAAAGTAAAAGAAGGCAAAACGGATAAAATTTGGTCTGAAGATGGAATCCGAAATGATCCTGTACTAATTGACACGATCGAGGCAGGGAAGAATAAGAGATTGTCCAGCCAGGATAAGGAGCTGGACAGAGTTTTAGGAGGGGGAATTGTGGATGGATCACTAGTGCTGATAGGAGGAGAACCAGGTATTGGCAAATCAACCTTGATGTTGCAATTGTCACTCAACTTAGATTTAAAAATATTATATGTTTCTGGTGAGGAAAGTGAGCAGCAGATAAAACTTCGGGCAGACAGGATTGCATCCAATGCCAAAGACAATACCTGGATATTGAGTGAGACAGACCTGGATCAGATTTTCCAGCAGGCTAAAAAAACTGAACCGGAGTTAATTATTATAGATTCTATCCAGACGCTAACAAGCACCTCTTTAGATTCAGTTGCCGGCAGTGTTGGCCAGGTAAGGCACTGTGCAGGAGAGTTACTTCGATATGCGAAACAGACCAAGGTACCAGTCTTCCTGGTAGGGCATATTACCAAAGATGGCTCACTGGCCGGGCCAAAGGTTCTGGAGCATATGGTGGATACCGTTTTGCAGTTTGAGGGAGACTCAAGGATGCTGTATCGATTGCTTCGCACCACGAAAAACAGGTTTGGCTCTACTTCTGAGTTGGGTATCTACGAAATGACCAGCAAGGGACTTCGCATAGTTGACAATCCATCAGAAATATTGATTAGCCAACGGGATAAAATGGTGAGTGGGGTAAGCATTGGTGCTACCATTGAAGGCAACAGGCCATTAATGATTGAGACTCAAGCCCTGGTAAGTGCTGCAGCTTATGGCACACCACAACGATCGGCCACAGGATTTGAGGGCAGAAGACTGAATATGCTTCTGGCTGTTTTGGAGAAGCGTACAGGATTAAAGTTGGGTACCCAAGATATCTTTATTAACATGGCCGGTGGCATTAAGGTAGATGATCCTGCCATGGACCTGGCAGTTTGTGTGGCGGTGCTCTCATCGTTACATGATGTAAGCTTGCCGGAAAAGGCTTGCTTTGCGGCAGAAGTTGGCCTTGGAGGTGAGTTAAGAGCCGTAAACCGAATTGAAAGCAGAATAGCAGAAGCCGAAAAGCTAGGCTTTGAAACCATCTATATTTCTAAATACAACAAAAACCTTAACAGCCAGAAAACAGACATTAAGGTAAAGGCATTTGGGTTACTGCCCGATGTTTTTGGTGATCTGTTTGGGTAGATTTACAAGTTATCCAGCGTTGCAATTTTTAAACCAACCGAAACCTGGAAAACACTATTGGTACGCTTGAAGAAGGCATCGCTTGATATATTGTTAATCGGTATGATGTATCTTGCCATTACGCTAACATCTCTGTCTCCAAAATCATAACCTACACCAATTGGGATGCCCCAATCCAGGGCTTTAAACTGATCTTTAACATCAAAGGTTAGCGATCCTGCAGTGGGATCAGCGATTTTACTTTTTCCACTTAAAAGAAGTCCCATCTGGATTCCCGCATGTACATTAAGGTTATAACCAATATTGTATCTTGCCATAACAGGTATGTTTAGATACCAAAGACTTAAAGAACTGGAACCTGCTATATCCGGATCAAAACCACCATGACCTTGATAGGATAACAGGAATTCGGCTTGCATCATTAGAAAATAATTAAAAAATACTTCAGAATAAGCGCCACCATGAAACGCCATTTTCAATGAATTGTCAGTTTCATCACCGCCAATATTGGCTAAATTTAATCCGCCTTTTACACCAACTATAGGTTTTGGTGCTCCCTGGGAAAAACTATCGGTACTGGCAAAGATCAATGCCATCGAAATAAAAAATATTGCTACCCTTTTCATAATGAATGTTATTTTATCTGACAGTAAATATAACAACTGAATCTTGAAATAGTACTGCAATTGAGGATGTGATCTTTGTAAAAGAGTGAAAATAACAAAAAACACCAAACCGTCACTCAGAGGTTGATTTACATGAGTGAAGCGAAGTAAATTAACCGTGGAGTCCCCAATGGGGGATTCCTGCGGCTTTTGCTCATACTACTCCCCTCCCTGAAAAGCCTCTGAATGACACCCGCCTGCCGGTCGGGCAGGTTTTTTGTTATTTTTAGGAGATAGTTATTTATTGTTATCTCGAAGAACCACCTTACGATTAGGCCTTACGGTGAGTCAAAGAATCGACTAACTCAATAATATTTTGAGATCTGAATTTATTTAAGTCTTCAATAGAATTTTTGAACACTAGTAGATGCTCCACTATTTGTGATTGGGTTATTTTCTTGATCTCATAGCGATCATATACACTTTTAATGGATTCAATTTTTTCTGAATCGGATATGTCATTATTGGCCATAGTGTCTATGAGCATTTTTTTGTCAGACGCATCTGCAATTTCAAGCGCTTTTACTAACAAGTAAGTCTTCTTGGCATTCAGGATATCGCCACCAACCTGTTTCCCAAACTTTTCACCACCATAAAGGTCGAGCAGGTCATCTTGCAATTGAAATGCCAGCCCAAGCTGAATTCCGGCATCATAAAGTTGTTGAATAGCTTCTTCATTGTCAGATCCAAGTAAAGCTCCAAGTTGCATGCTAAATCCAAAGAGCACAGATGTTTTTAGTCGGATCATCTCCATGTATTCTTGCTCTGATACAGGGTTATCACTCAGACTTCTGTCTTCAAAATCCATATCATACTGCTGACCCTCACAAACCTCTAATGCTGTTTGATTAAATGCTTTTAAGGCTTGAGGGAGTTTATCCACTGCAATGGATTGCAGCAATTCATAGGCCTTCACCATCATGGCATCACCGGATAGGATTGCTACATTATCATTCCATTTTTTGTGTACTGTTTCTTTTCCTCTACGAATGGGCGCTTTGTCCATAATATCATCATGGATCAACGTGAAGTTATGGAACACTTCAATACTTAAGGCAGGCAGCACATTTTCTTCTACATCATCCCGGAAAAGGTTATAGGTCATTAAAGCCAGTAAAGGACGTAAGCGTTTACCGCCAAGAGCAAGAATATACTTGATAGGATCATATAATCTTGAAGGTTGATCAGGCAATTTAATATGAGCAGCCTTTTGGCTGATCAATTCAGATATTTCGTTGACTTTTAGTGCTGGTTTCATTGTTTGACAAAGTTAAGATCAATTGTTCTTCTGTCAATGTCAGTACCAATAACTCTAACCATACAGCTATCGCCTAATGAAATTATTGTTTTGTTACGCTGGCCAATGATCTGCATTTTTTCTTCATCAAACTCATAGAAATCATCTGTCATTTCACTCATTCGCACCATTCCTTCGCACTTGGTTTCAATTATCTCTACAAACACACCCCATTCGGTTACACCGGAGACCACTCCCTCGTAATCCTTATCTTCAGCGTTACGCATAAATTCAACCTGTTTATATTTTATTGAAGCTCGTTCTGCACTTGCTGCCACTTTCTCCATATCTGAACTATGACGGCAATGGTCTTCATAAATATCGGGCTTTACCGGGCTGGCTGATTGCAGGTAATGATGCAGCAAACGATGCACCATCATATCAGGATAACGTCTGATGGGTGATGTAAAATGGGTGTAATGTTGAAATGCCAGGCCAAAGTGAAAGCTGGCTTTGGTAGTATATTTTGCCTTGGCCATAGATCGAATGGCAAGTCGTTGCAATACATTTTCTTCGGGAGCACCCTCAATTTCTTCAATCAACTGGTTAATGGATTTGGCAATTCTCTCATCATCTCTATGTAGCTCGTGCCCAAATCGTTTTGCATAGAGCGAGAATGTTTCAACTTTCTCCGGATCGGGGTAGTCGTGGGTGCGATAAACAAAAGTATTTTTACCCTTCCCATCATTGCGTTGATATACATATTCTGCTACACTTCTGTTGGCCAGCAACATAAACTCTTCGATCAGCTTGTGAGCATCTTTTCTAATTCGAGGCTTGATACCTAAAGGCGTGCCATCTTCTGCCAGTTCGAATTTAACTTCAGTAGTTTCGAAATTAATGGCACCACTTTCAAAACGTCTTTTCTTTAGAATTTTAGCCAGCCGGTTTAAGGTACTAAGCTCCTTCTCATATTCACCTTTATTATTCTCAATGACTTCTTGAGCTTCTTCATATGCATACCTTCGGTTGGAATGAATAATAGTTCTTCCAAACCATTTATTGAGAATTTTGGCCTGGTTGTTAAGTTCAAATATTACCGAAAAGGTAAGTTTGTCTTCATTGGGTCTTAGAGAGCACAACTCATTGGAAATCCTTTCTGGGAGCATTGGAATGGTGCGATCTACAAGATAAACCGATGTAGCGCGCTCGACAGCTTCTTTTTCAAGCTCCGTTTTTGGTTGTACATAATGTGTGACGTCAGCAATATGAACACCTACTTCTATATTTCCATTTTTCAACCATTGAACTGACAAGGCGTCATCAAAGTCTTTGGCATCTGCCGGATCTATGGTAAATGTTGTAACACCCCTTACATCTCTTCTTCGCTTCACTTCAGCCTTCTCGATAGTTTCTTTCAGCTGTTCAGCCTCAAGGTTAACAGATTCAGGAAATCTGAAAGGGAGATCGAACTCAGCCATAATAGAATGAATTTCAGCTTCATGATCTCCGGCTTTTCCTAAGATCATCATTACCTCGGCAACCGGATTTTTATCATGTGTAGGCCATTCGGTCACTTTGATTATCACCTTGTCATTATGTGCT
>JBDLIU010000038.1:0-24073 GCA_039714715.1 Bacteroidota bacterium | reverse complement strand
CCGCAGTAATTACACTATCCCTCATTGGTTTATTATTCGATGGCACCCCTGCATGTTGGGGATACAAACCGGAAATAAAGGATGCGCGCGATGGCGAGCAAACAGGCGTGGCGGCATAGAACTTATTGAACAGCATACCATTACTGGCCAGGTAGTCTATATTAGGTGTTTCTACATTGTTTGCTTCTCCCCAAACCCAGGCTTGTTCATGGTCGAGTTGATCCCTGTAGCAGCCTAATGTTCGAAAATTATGTTCATCGGTCTGGATCACCAGTAAGTTAGGGCTGGATTTTTCTGTCGAGTTATCAGCCTCTTCTTTCTGGCAGGAGGCAAAACTGAATGCAATTGATATTGCAATACCAAATATCAATGTGACCTTTTTAAACTGTCTCATTAGTCTGTGCTCAAAATGCAATCCTCAAGTTTATCCCTATTATCCTATTAATGTAACTCCAGTTCCTGTATTTCAGAGTTTTTATTTCCGTTTAGCTTTTCATAGCCTTCAATCATTTCCTTCAGCTTTTCCGGCATGGTTTCAGCAAGGTTGTTCCTTTGACTTATATCCTCTTTCAGATTATATAACTGGTATTCCATTGAATTACCTAACTCAATATTAACCTGCTTCTGTACGGCTTTTCCTTTATAGGGAGGTATCATTATCCAGTCACCTTTTCGGAAGGCCGTCCTTGTTGAGGCTTCAATTATTAAAGATTCCCTTCCTTTATCAGTTTTGCCAAGAAGCACATCCATTATTTCCTCACCGTCAGTACTATTTTCGTCTTCTCCTGTAAACTTTGCAAGAGAGGAAAGGAGGTCAATCTGGCATACCAATGCATCTGAAGTACCCGTATTTATCTTTCCTTTCCAATAAGTTATAAAAGGAACACGAGTGCCGGCTTCGAATAAGCTGTATTTTCCTCCTCGTAAGACTCCGGCAGGCGTGTGATCACCCACTTTTGTGTCAGCATCGTCATAATAGCCATCGTTTAGTACAGGCCCATTATCACTTGTAAAAACAATCAATGTATTTTCAAGCAATCCTTCTTCTTCAAGTGTTTTTATAAATTCACCTATTGCCCAGTCAGCTTCTACAATCACATCACCACGTGGTCCCATAGTTGTTGACCCTACAAAACGAGGATGAGGAGTACGTGGCACATGAGGTTGCTGCATGGCATAATAAAGAAAGAATGGCTTATTCTTATGCGCTTTCACATAATCTTGTGCTTTGGCGAGAAAATGGTCTGCCATATCTACATCGCTCCACTTGGCAGCTTCTCCACCTTTCATATAGCCTATACGTGGTATACCATTAACTATACTTTGGTTATGACCATGATGCCACTTCATTGTAGTCAGCTCAGGATTCTCTTTACCAGTTGGCTCCCCCTCAAAATTATTCTTATAATCCACTTTAATGGGATCATTGGGATCAAGATTTGCCACTTTTCCATTTTCGATATAGACGGTTGGCACCCTGTCTTGAGTTGCAGCCATTATATAGGCATGGTCAAAGCCAACTTCGTTTGGGCCAGGAGAAATCGTCTGGTTCCAATCAACATTCCCTGAACCCAGTCCCAGGTGCCATTTCCCAACTATTCCTGTATGATAGCCCCTGCTCCTCAACATTTTTGGCAAAGTAACCTGTGCTGTGTCAATAATAAGGGGTGCTGTGCCCGTCAATATTCTGGCACTCTCATTCTTCCATGGATAAACACCTGTAAGCAGACCGTACCGGCTTGGGGTGCAGGTGGCAGAGGTTGCATAACCATTTGTGAAACGCATACCTCCATCTGCCAGTGCATCAATATTTGGCGTTTTTATATCTGTAGCACCGTAAGCACCTACATCACCATAACCAAGGTCATCAAGATAGATGACCACTATATTCGGTTTATTTTCTTCTCCTACCTCACTCTCTTGCTTGTTTTGGCATGAGCTAAAAACCATTGCAACTGATACTGCAAGGAGTAAAAATGGAATTGATTTATATTTCATACTTATTAGATCAAATTATTATTTTCAATATTAGAATAAGATCTATATTACCTTGGATTCGGTTCCAGGTTGGTATTAAGTTCCATGTCCCGCTGGGGTATTGGATGGTAATAAAGATTCTTATTCGCAGGATCTCCAATAAGAGGCATCTCACTCGGATCCCTGTACGATAATGCTTCTGCAAGTTTCTCGGTGCGGGTAAGGTCAAACCAGCGTTTCATCTCACCAAGGAACTCCCATCCCCTTTCATCAATTATTATATCGAAATCAAGAGCAGTAAGGTCATCTGTATCCGGAGCACTAATATCAACCCCTTTGGCCCTTCTTCTTATCATGTTTACATATTCCAGTGCCAGCGCTGCATCTCCGCCTCCACCCATTACCTGGGCCTCTGCATATATCATATATATCTCAGACAGCCTGTACACAGGATGATCAAGGCCTGAACTTGTACCACCTTTCTGTGGCTCATAGGGAGCATATTTGTCGATAGCTCCGCTGTAATATTTACTGAAAAAGGGATGTTGCCATATAAAGTTTTCCCATTTTATAGTATCACCCGTCTCAGAAACCAGGTAACTAAGGAATGAATGGTCCTTCCTAGCACCTTCAGGGAATCTGTTATAATATCCTTTTTCGATAAACAGGTCCTGGTAACCACCCAATTCTCCCGGCTTTGTGGTCTGTGCACCCAATGTTGAATTAATTGACAGGCCGCACTCATCAGTAGGGCAAAACCTTAGCTGCCATATATATTCATTATTATACTCATTATCAATATCAAAGAGATCTGCAAATACAGGCTCCATCTCAAAAGGGCCGGTATTAATAATATCCTCGGCATCTTGTAAAGCGAGGGCATATTTGTCGCCTTGTTTCAAAGGCCAGCTTGCCATTGTAAGATAGACCTTTGAGCGCATAGCCTTGGCTGCCCACCTGCTAACTCTTCCCCTTTCCAACGGAATCTCCGGCAAGAACTCTAAGGCAAAGTCAAGGTCGCTAAGAATCTGCTCATACACCTCCTCTACTGAAGCTCTTGAAGGAAACTTGTTATCAGGATCTGTAGAAAGCACAATAGGCACTCCTCCATATAAACGTACGAGCCAGAAATAAGACCAGGCACGAAGGAAATACACTTCAGATATCTTCTCGTTAAGCACTTCGGGATCATAACCCATCCCCTCAAGAATATCTCTGCCTTCCATTGAAAAATTTGCCTGCAATATAACATCATAGGGTAGATTCCAGCCCGGGCCTGACACCCTGGTATCTGCCGCTCCTATTGAAAGCTGGTCACCAATCCTCCAGGGCCTTTTATTTCCCGCGGGTTGAGCGGTCCAGTCATCAGCTCCGGTAAAAAGTGACCTTGAACTGGCTGATCCCAGTGATCTTTTCCAGTTATTCGTTACCAGTTGGCCATATACTCCACTTATTGCAGCATCAAGGGTTTCCATATCCTGAAAATAATTTGAATAGAGTATCCTGTCTTTTGGTTCTTCTATAAGAATGTCTTCACATGAATTGGAAAACAGTAAAAGAAGAACTCCGCTTATTATCAATATTTTTCTCTTCATTATATTATGCTTTTTTTAATTGCCCCTAATCATTTTTATCAGAGATTCAATTTAAGTCCTAAAGTAAAAGTCCGGGGGTTAGGGAAAGAGCCTTTATCCACCCCTGGTGCTGTATTGCTTCCTGATTTTGTTTCAGGATCGAACCCGGTGTATGAGGTAAATGCATATATATTCTGTACACTGAAGTATACACTAAGGTTAGCATTTTTAAGCTTATCTTTTGGCAGGCTATATGCCAAAGAAACATTGTCAAGCCTGACAAAGCTCCCATCTTCGAGGAAAAGTGAGGACTGACGCCTAAAGTCTGCTGTTAATTTAGGTAGATCTCCACTGCGGTTAAAGGTATAGGAATTGGCAAGCCGGGTTGAAGTACCATCAACAACACCCGAGCCCCCACCCAGCATATAGTGTGCAGGTAAATTATATACCTCCAGTCCGTGAACTCCCCTTAAAAACAGGTTCAGGCTGAAGCTGCCTAATTCTACATTGGTATTGAATCCCCATGTGAAATCGGGATGCCCGTTACCCAGGATTGCTACATCATCAAGGTTTAGCTGGCCATCTCCGTTTACATCACGGTATAAGGCATCTCCGGGTTGTGCAGAGGGCAGTGCCCCTTCCACATCAATGCCCGCGTGTTTTACCCCAAGGTATTCATATCCTACTATCTGGCCTACCGGCTGGCCTATTATCATTAAATGAGAATTGGTGTCAAATCCCTGCTGGTTGCTACCTACCCTTAGGGAATCATTGGGTATGGTAATAACCTTACTTACATTATAGGTAAAACTAAGGGAGGTGTTGATAGAAAGCTTCCTCTTATTTCCCTCTACCCATTTAGTGTTAAGCTGCAGCTCCACTCCATTGTTCCTGAACACACCTAAATTACTTATTATTGAACCGCCCCCAAGATAACTTGGAATATCTTTCTTAAAGTGTGAGTCATAAGTGTACTTGATATAGTAATCAGCAGTAAGACTGAACATATTTCCAAGCAGGGACAGGTCCATACCTGCATTAAATTGCCGGGATGTCTCCCAGATAAGATCCGGATTGGCCCTATTGCTTCCGTCTTCGAATCTTGTGCCAGGCACCGCATTACCTTCAAACTGATAATAGCTTGTTCCGAGATTTACAAGGTCCATTACCTGGTATGCTCCAACAGAATTTACATTGCCTGTCTCTCCATAACTTAACCTTAATTTAAGATCATTAATGGCAGAAATATTTTTTATAAAGTCTTCATCCGACAACCTGTATGCAATTGCTCCTGAAAGGAATGGCTGGTATTTATTCCCTTCCGTCAGTCGGGATGAACCGTCAATTCTGAAGGAGGCTGTAAAAAGATATTTATTCTTTAAGGAATATACCGCCCTTCCAAGGTATGAGATCATTCCCTCAGGAGAAAAACCCGCATTTCCCGAAGGATAGCTTTCAGCAATTTGAGCACTGTATATCCCAAGTTGGTCGGTAAAGGGATTCAGGGCCTGGAAACTATATGAATTCCTTCTTGAGATCAGGCCTTCACTTACAATTACTGCATCAAGACGGTTTTGCTCATTGAACTCCTTGTTATATGAGAGCTGTATAGATCCCTGGAATTTATTTCTGAGAGATGTGCTATAATTAGAACTTGAATGGCCGGTTTGTGAGGCAGGGGATACCCTGGTAAAAGACATGCCCGAACCATTGAATATCTGGGCGGCTCCAAAGAGTTTAAGTTTAAAATCTTTAAGAAACTCCTGCTCCAGGCTAATTTTCCCGGCAAAATTATTGTTGGAGTTATGGCTAGGTCTCTCTTTTGCGAGAAAAATGGGATTGCCTTTTGTGGTTGGGCCATAGCCCTGGTAAGCCATATAATCATTTGTTGCAGGATCGATGACCGGAAGATTTGAGGGCCATGATACCGCTGATTCCACCACCCCATAATTGGCAGATCCACGGTTACCTACATTATACAATTTTTCGAAAGAGTTGGATATGCTAAAGTCGAGGGTTGTGGTTTTTGAAAGAGATGTTTTCATATTAAACCTGGCATTATACCGCTGGTAATCGCCATTAATAATTATTCCCTGCTGCTGATGCCCTCCCAATGAAAACCTGTAGGAAGTTTTTTCACCTCCCCTGGAAATGGAAAGCTGAAGGTTATTTGTATGTGCCATCCTGAATGATTCATCCTGCCAGTCTGTTACCTTCCCGTCTTCTCCATAAATTGTTCTTATACTGTCTATCTCTGAATCTGAGAAAAGTGGCAATGCTCCTCCTTCTTCTGCCTTTGCATTAATAACTTTCATATATGAGACCGCACTTAGGACGTCCATTTTTTTTGCAAGCATGTCAACTGAATGATAATAATCAACGTTAACATTAAGTTTGTCAGATTTTCCTCCTTTTTTTGTTTGAATCAGTATCACCCCGTTTGCACCTCTCGATCCATAAATTGCTGTTGCTGATGCATCCTTTAATACAGTCATGCTTTCAATATCGGCAGGATTTATAGAGTTTATATCCTCTCCTATAAAACCATCAATTACATAAACCGGGCTACCTGTGAATCCTCTTATATTTACTTTAGGCTGTGAGCCCGGAGCACCGCTCTGCTGGGCTACATTAACACCGGCAACCTTTCCCTGCAGGAATCCTTCAACCCTGGCTATAGTCTGTAATTCCGATTCTGAGGTTGACGTAACACCAACTGAACCTGTAAGATCTGATTTCTTCTGAGTACCGTAGCCTATTACTACCACTTCCTCCAGTGCCTTTACATCTTCCTTTAGAACTACATCAATTTTCTGTTGGTTTCCCACAGTAATCTCCTGGCTTAAATAACCAATGAAACTAAAGACCAGTATATCATCGGCTGCAACCTCAAGGTTAAATTCCCCATTAAGATCTGAAACGGTTCCTGAAGAAGTACCCTTAATCATAATATTAACACCCGGTAGGGGGAAGTCGGTTTCATCAGTAATATTTCCTGAAACTGTTCTTGTCTGCCCGAAAACCAGTGTACTACCGGTAATCAGACTAAAGAGAATAAGAACAGAATATTTTAAGAATCTATTTTTCATCTGTTTAAATTTATTTTGCAATGGTCAGATGCCTGCCGACCGAAGATATTCCCTTCGGGGTAATTATTCCAATCATGTCAGGATCATTGGCCATGTCTTATTAAAAAAAGATTGACAGTTTAAGCATAAAGCCTACACTGCCAATCTTTAAATAAAAGCTACACGCTTTCAACTATTAACATTTTTTAATTACAAGCTCCTGAGCCTTCGTTTACCATAGTCCTATCAGTTATACTATTAGCGTTAACTGCATTGGCCGCCTCTTCAAATATGGTGGCAACCCAGGTATCTCCAACTCTAATACCGGTTATCTCTGCTAATGGTGTTATCATCTTTTGTCTTCTTTCCCTTGAGTAAACTTGATTAAGATCAGTTGGGTCAATACTAGGAATTCCACCTGGTTGATAAGTGTCATCCATTGTAGCCTGTGGAGTAAGCGATGATATGTCAAATGGTATATCATCACCCTCTTTGAAAATATAAAGTTTGGTAATGTCGTTACCTACTCCTTCCACAAATTTGTGAGACATAACCACTAAATAAGTTGTACTGAAATCGTAAACATCGGTACTCCATACCGGGTCAGATGCCTCGTTCTCTTTGTTAATTGCGAAGTGGAATCCTGCTGCAGCACCATTCGAGCCGGTAAGTATTTTTACAGAGCTACCATTGTTAGGGCCAATGTTTGTATTGGCAAGCATAATCACATCATGGAATCCAGGGTAATCAGCATCCGCTTCATTAGCTAAAGCTTCAACTTTAATCAGGGCAGCTAAGTACACTTCTTTAGTAGTTCCATCTGCCATTACAACACTATCTGCAGCAAATCTCCTGGCTACACCAGTGTTACCACCTGTTTTACTGGCACAGTTAATAACAGGAGGATTCACTGTATCATCAATAGTCTTTATATAAGTAAAATCACCTGATTTATCAGCCGGATCAAGCAACATTGACCTTGCTCCTGTTGGCGCTGCAGGATAACCTGTAATAGCAAGGGTTGTACTGGCAGAAAGACCCAGTGTTTGCCTAAGAGTAAGCTGAGATGGTGTAGCTGGATACCAGTGTGACATCATCTGGTTATTAGGAATGGTTTCCCAATCCATTATTGTGTCTGTGTTGATTTTCCAACCCTGAAGTAAAGCTGAATCAAGAGGAAGGAATGTTTGCCATTCCACTCCATAAACATCAAAGTACTCTTCCATGAAGAGTTGACCTGTAATTGTAAGTCCGACAGTTGCAGACAGGGCGATGTTAATATCATCGATATCCTGTGAAGAAACAACTGCATTGCCTGCTAATGCGCCTTCTTGTACATTAGGAGCAACCGCTTTAAAGTAGATACTTACAGAAGCACCTGCATCAACATTAGCCTGTGCAATAACTATATTGTCAGCAGAATATGTTCCTGTTTCAGTTTCTGATGCAATAAAATCTGCAGGTACTGTTACAGTAACATCTCCTTTCAAATACTCGCCTGTAATAGCTACAGACAGTGCATCTGATGTTGCACCTGGGTCTAAACTTCCAAAGCTAAGTGAAGCAGGAGTAACTGTTAGCTCCGGAACATCGGGAATTGGTGTCGGTTCCGGATCCTTCTTACAACTGGTAACAAGAACCAGGCCGATGAAAACCATTAAAGTAGATAAAGCTAAAAACTTTTTCATGATTAATTTAATTTATGTGTTTTGTTCGAAAATTGTTTCATCTTGTAAAATTGCATTTAAATATTCTTTTTCTATGGGGGGAATATGACCAAACATTGGGGGTATAAAATCAATTTGGGGATAACGCTGAATAAAGAGGCTTTAAAATAACTTTAGAGCCCTTTTTAAAATCAACTACCTCTAATTTATAGGAAGAATTTATTAATTCATCCTTACCCTCAGGTATCTCTATTCTCTTCCCTTTAAAACTAATAATATCCGACTTTAAAATATTAGATAGTACATATTCCTTATGCAAACTGTAAAGGTACAGGGAGATATCAGTTCCTTGCATATTTATTTTAGTGTTCTTTAAAGGATCGTCACCATGAAGATGTAACTCACATCCACTGCCAGCTTCTACATTGGCATTTATAAGTCCTGCTGTTTTCAAGCTAGCCATTTCCAGTTCAATATTACCGCGGGTGCCAAGAAATTCAATACTACAATCTTCCGGTAGTTTTAGGCCCGCATTTATTATTGTTAGACTACCATTATCAAATTGCAAGTTTCCTTCAATAGTTTCTTTTTTCACAATAACCTCCTCAGACTTATCTTTGATCAGGAGGTTAAAATCCACTGCCCTGTTTTCATGCAGAGAGTTCATCGATACAGAAGGCTCGGCTGAAGCTGTTACCCTGTTATCTTCCTGCCTATTAACAGTTGTGGCTCCCTCGTCACCTATATTTTGACCTCTCTTCCCACAACCTGCCAAAGCAGACCCCAGGATTATTATCAGAAGTATTAAAATAGCTGTATTCCCTTTATTTATATAATTAGTCATTTTATTTTATCAGACTTCTCTGATTTCAAATTTTGAGTAAAATTATTAATATAAATATTTTGAGGGGAGGTATTAAATTTCATTGTTAAGGTATATTTATTCATGTTATGATTTAAAGGGATAAATAGCTCGACTGCAGTTAGTAGCATTTTTTGTTATTTTTACGGAAATGCCTCAATACAATACGAAAAAACTGATCTTTCTGCTTTTATCAGTGGTATATTTTATCCCTGTGTATGGACAGCTAGAAAAGGAATCTTATATGTACGAGGTTCTTGACAGTGATAACGGGCTTCCAAACAATTATATAACCTCTGTTATACAAGATGATGTCGGTTTGATTTGGATAGCATCAGAATCAGGCCTTGCCAGATATGATGGAAAAGAATTCCTGATTTACTCTATAAGTTCTGAAGACGATGACCAGCCCGGCTATAGCAACCTTGAAACCTTATTTAAAGACAGGATTGGTAACCTCTGGATAGGTAAAAAGTTAGGAGGAATCTCTCATCTTGATTTAGTCACAAATAAGATAACAAATTTTAACCATAAGAGTAATTCTGACCATCACATTAAATCAGACCGTATACTCTCATTTGCACAGGATGATGAGGGCTTAATATATGCCGGGGGATGGAATGGGGGAGTTGATATAATAGATCCGGTCAGCATGGAGATACGTAATCATATCCTTAATAATGAGTCTGTATTCGAAATTCATAAAGATAGTAAGGGAGGATTGTGGTTTGGCAGCTTCGATGTTTTGTATCATCTTCCACGGGATAAACATGAAGTAAAAGCCTATAATGTTGATATGAATGGTATAAGGACCATAAGGGAAGATACACTAAGGAATGTAATATGGTTCGGGGGATGGCGGGGCTTATATTATCTAGATGTCGAGACAGGGCTTATATCAACTGACAAGGAGCTAAAGGAAGTATCTGATATTGTAGTGACTTCAATTATCCTTGATAATTCATCTCTGTTAGTAGGTACAAGAGGTAAAGGATTGTACAGATATTATACCGTTAATCATAATCTCCTGAAAATTGATATGGAGTCAGAGGAAAATAAAATTTCTGGTTATAATACCATACTAAAACTCTTTAGTGATAAATACGGCATGATTTGGGTATCTACCATACAGGGAATAGTGAAGATTGTAAAGAAACAACCTTTTAAAACGTTGAGTAGCGGACTAGATAATAATCTTCAAGAGAGTATTACCAGCATGTTTATTAGTGATACCAGCTCATACATTGGCACAATAAATGGCATCAATATAGTTAACAAAGGCAGAAATAAATTCTTCCCGCTGGGAAGAGTTAACTCAATTGTTAAGGATTCTTTAGGAATACTTAATCTATGTGCTACTTCAGGTTTTTATAAATGTAATCCCATTCTTGGAAGACCAGAGCTGCTAATTGGGGATCTAAGGAATGTAACTTACTTTATAAAGGAGAAAACAGGCCTGGTATGGATCTGTACCCAGGCACATGGAATATATAAATACCTGGATACTAAAGGTGAGTTAAAGCTGCTTAAGAGATACAGCATGACCCCCGGAAGTAATAAGGGACTTCAAAGTGACCGGGCAGTGAAGCTGGTAAAAGATAATACCGGAAGGTTGTGGCTGGCAACATTTAATGGATTATATATCTATGACAGCCTGAAAGATGATTTTGTGCTGGCAAATAAATTTCTTACAGGACAAAAACTAGCCAGCCAGCTTATTAACGATATCAGGATAGAAGGAGATCGTCTGTATGTTGCAACTTCAGGTGGTTTAAGTATTGTAGAGCTTGACAGGGAGGATTTGAGAGTTTATACTGTAAGAACTATGCTGGGGGCCAGCAACAACTACCTTAATGCAATTGAACTTGATAGGGATAATAATATATGGACAAGCACCAATTACGGAATTAACAGGTATAGTTTTATTAACTATTCGGTAAAGAATTTCAACAAAAGCAATGGGCTCAGCTCTAACAGTTTTAATGAAAATGCTGTTTACCAAACCGACAATGGGATACTCTATTATGGTTCTCACACAGGAGTAGTTTATTTCCACCCCGATAGTATCTCCTATAGCGCTCATATGCCGGACGTGGTTTTCAGTAAACTAAAAGTAAACAACAGAACTATAAGGGCAGGAGATACCATAAGCTGGAACCGGGTTTTGGAAAAGCCTGTTGAATACATGGAGAATATCTCCTTATCTCATCTGGATAAAGTTATCAGTATTGGTATTACGCCCGATGACTATATACAGAAGGGGATTATATATTATAAGCACCGGTTAAAAGGATTTAGGGACGAATGGGTTTATGATGTAAATATTGATGAAATAACTTATACAAATCTTAATCCCGGGGATTACAGTCTCGAAATCTTTGCCTCAAGAGAGAGGGACAGATGGCCCAAGAGCGGATCCAGCATTGATATAGAAGTAATAGCTGCACCATGGTTCTCATGGCAGGCATATGCTGGCTATATCATTGTAACCCTCGGACTCATATATCTTTTTGCTCGCCTCATTTACAAGGAGACAAAACTCCGTCACGAACTTAAACTGGAAACTCATGCTAAAAACAAGGAGAAAGAACTAACTGAAAGCAAATTGAGGTTCTTTACATCCATATCACATGAATTCAGAACCCCTCTCACACTGATACAAGGCCCGGTAGAAGATATTCTCGCTCATTCCAGGATAGATAAATCTGAAAGAAATAAACTGGATTTGGTATATAAGAATTCGAGAAGGTTAATGAACCTGATAAACCAACTTCTTGAGTTCCGGAGGATAGAGACAGGTAAGGAGAAGCTTGTAGCTGCCAGGGGAAACATCGTATATTTTACAAACGAGATATTCCTTACTTTCAGGGAAATGGCTGAAGAAAAGAATATTGATTACAAGTTTAATGCCCAGGACAAAAATATACAGCTATGGTTTGATAGGAACAAGATGGAGATCCTGGTGTTTAATCTTCTTTCCAATGCGTTTAAATACACAGAAAAAGGGGGAAGCATTGAAGTAAGTTTAAGGAGAGATGAAAACAATACATTCATTGGTGTAAGAGATACGGGCAGAGGAATTGCTGCAAAAGATCAGGAAAAATTGTTTGACAGGTTCTACCAGGTAAAGGAGCAGGAGACAAGCAGTGTAATGGGTAGTGGTATAGGTCTTTCGCTGGTAAAAAATATAGCCGAATTGCACAATGGTAATGTAAGTGTCGAAAGCGAGTTGGGGAAAGGGTCTAAGTTTAGTGTTGAATTGCCTCTAGGTAATGAACATCTTAATAAAGACCAGATACAGGAGGATTTCAGGAACAGCGAGCATGCCTTGCATTACGATCTTATCGATGAATGGGAGTCAAATGAGATAGTTGAAACATCCGGAAAGGATTCTGATGAGATACTACCGATAGTACTGGTTATAGATGATAATCCCGATATCAGGAAGTTTGTAAAATCACTGCTTGAGAGGGAATACTCCATACTGGAAGCAGAGGATGGCGAAAAAGGGCTTGAAGTAATAAAAATTGAAACCCCCGACTTAATTATTAGCGATGTAATGATGCCTGGTATCGATGGCATTGAATTGTGCAAAAGGGTAAGAAATAATGATTCCAGTTCTCACATACCAGTGATTTTATTAACAGCAAGAACTTCAATTATTTACCAGGTAACAGGTATTAAAACGGGGGCAGATGATTATATTACAAAGCCTTTTGCTCCTGAAGTGCTCAGGGCCAGGGTAGCCAACCTTCTTTCTTCCAGGGAAAGACTTAAAGATTATTACTCGAAAAGGATAACACTTGAAGCAAGCAATATTGAAATCCCTGATAGAGAAGCCGAATTTCTGACAAAAGCAATTAAGCTGGTGGAGGATAATATCTCAGATGGGGATCTTGGCATAGAGAAGTTACAGGATGAGTTGAATATGAGCCAATCGACCCTTTACCGTAAGCTTAAGGTCCTTACCGGTGAAACCCCAACAGGATTCATCAGGGCCATAAGATTAAAATATGCAGCACAACTTCTAAGCAAGGGAGGATTTTCAATTAGTGAGGTGATCTACTCTTCTGGTTTTAACGATAGTAAATACTTCAGAGAGTGTTTTAAGAAACAATTCGGCTGCCTTCCTTCTGAATACAACAAACAGGACATGATCGTCTAACCTGGCAATTGGCCGTCAGTCTCTTAGGTCTGCTAATAACTCGTATTGATTTTATACACCCTTATTCTGAATACAACACACTCTTATTACAAAAAAGAAATTTGCAATTTTATATCCTGAAAAAGACCCTATCAGGCAAATGAATGAATATGAGCAAACTCTAAAGAATACCTTTGAGCAGATTCATAATGAAACAGAAAATGAAACCCCTTTTGCCTTGAATGACACAATATTTTTGCTTAATTAAGTGTTCCAAAAGATTGAAAATAAAAGAATTATATGTATAAAAGTAAAACCAGTATCCATGTATTGTTAATTCTTTCAATAGCTGCACTCCTGTTGTCAAGCTGTAAAACGCAAAACAGCAATGATGAAAAAAATAAGAATCCCAATATCATTTATGTACTGGCCGATGACCTTGGTTATGGTGATTTAAATTGCTTCAACGAAAACGGAAAAATAAGTACGCCCAATCTTGATAAACTTGCAACAGAAGGAATGATGTTCAGGGATGCACATACATCCTCGGCAGTTTGTACACCAACCCGATACGGGATCTTAACCGGAAGGTATAATTGGCGTTCAAAATTAAAGAAGGGAGTTCTTAATGGAAGGTCGAAAGCACTGATTCCAACAAATAGAGAGACTGTTGCAACCATGATGAAAAAATCGGGTTATAGTACTGCTTTTATTGGTAAATGGCATTTAGGCTGGAACTGGTCTAAAGATGAGAACAACTCCATTGATTTTTCACAACCAGTTATAAACTCTCCGAATGATAATGGTTTCGATTATGCATACGGACACAGCGGTTCTCTTGATATGCCCCCATATGTTTATGTAGAGAATGGTATAAGTACAGCCATTCCGGTTGATAACACCGAAAACAACGATGCTTATGCCTTTTGGAGAAAAGGGCTTACTGCACCTGATTTCATACATGATGATGTTACTCCTAATTTTTTCCGCAGAGCAAATAAATACATTAAAGAACAGTCTAAAACAGAAAAACCATTCTTTCTTTACCTGCCTCTTCCTTCTCCTCATACTCCCATATTACCTACCGAAGAGTGGATGGGCAAAAGCGGGCTTAACCCGTATGGCGATTTTGTAATGATGGTTGATTACTACATGGGTGAACTGCTAAAAACCATTGAAGAAGCAGGGATAGAAGATAACACGCTTGTGATCTTTACAAGTGACAACGGATGTTCCCCCAAGGCAAATTTTCCATACCTGGAATCCAAAGGACATAATCCCAGCTATATATATAGGGGGCATAAAGCAGATATTTTTGAAGGAGGCCACAGGGTCCCCTTTATAGTAAAATGGCCTGGAGTAATTGAAGATGGATCTGCTTGCGACCAGACAATATGTACAACAGACCTTATAGCCACATGCGCTTCTATCGTAAATTATAAATTAAATGATAGATCAGCTGAAGACAGTTTTGATATGCTCTCACTTTTTAGGGATCCTCTTTCTGACGAATATTCACGAAATGCTATAGTACACCATTCAATAAATGGAAGCTTTGCCATTCGCAAGGGAGACTGGAAATATATACTATGCCCTGGCTCGGGAGGATGGAGTTACCCCCGTCCTAAAAAAGTAACAAGTGATATGCCTCCTTTCCAGCTTTATAATCTTAAAGAAGATCCTGGCGAACAAAACAACCTTTTAGGTCAATATCCCGAAGTGGAAACAGAACTCAGGCAATTGCTTACAGATTATATAAAAAATGGCAGGAGCACACCGGGAGCCCCACAGGAGAATGATCCTGTCGATAAATGGCCCCAACTAAAATGGATGAAATAATTAAAACATATTAACATGAATGCAGTTAGAATATTTGTAGTAATTGCCAGTTTGGCATTATGGCTTTCCTCTTGTAAAAACACCTCTGAAAAACCAAATATTATAATAGTGATCACCGATGACCAGGGGACAGGAGACCTTGGCTGCACCGGAAACCCTTATATTAAAACACCAACAATAGATAAATTCTATGAAGAGGCTGTTCATTTTACTAATTATCATGTTTCAACCACATGCGCCCCAACACGGGGAGCATTAATGACCGGCAGGCATACAAACAGATTAAATGTGCACCACACTATTACAGGGCGCTCTCTGCTTTTTGAAGATGAAAAGATATTGCCACAGATCCTGGCTGAGAATGGCTATACCAATGGTATGTTCGGCAAATGGCATCTCGGTGACAATTACCCCTTCAGACCCGAAGACAGGGGTTTCCATGAAGTAGTTCGTCACGGAGGAGGCGGAATTACCCAGGGGCCGGATTTCTGGGGTAATGATTATTTTAATGACACTTTCTGGCACAATGGGCAAACTGAAGAATATGAAGGCTACTGTACCGATGTGTTTTTCTCCGAAGCACTGGATTTTATTGAAGAAAACAAGAATAAACCTTTCTTCTGCTATATTTCAACAAATGCACCCCACGGACCTTTTAATGTACCCGAAGAATATTTTAATATGTATAAGGATGTGAAAGGAATAGGCGAAAAAGCCCAGCGTTTTTATGGGATGATAACTAATATAGATGATAATTTTAAAAAGCTGGAAGATAAACTTGAAGCCCTGAATCTTAGCGATAATACCATTCTTATCTTTACAACTGACAACGGAAGCTCAGCGGGCCATAAGGTGTATAATGCAGGCTTACGTGGCGGTAAAGGCAGTGAGTACGAAGGTGGGCACCGGGTACCATTATTTATTCGCTGGCCTGACGGGCATATTTCTGGTGGAAAAGACATAGATAAACTGGTTGCCCATTTCGATCTGTTACCCACTTTTATCGATCTTCTCGGAATCGATCCTGCAAAAGGAAAAGCAATGGACGGAATAAGTCTGAAACCCCTGCTTAATGAAAAAGATGAAAATTGGCCTGCCCGGGTTCTATATGTTGATACACAAAGAAAACAGAACCTTGTAAAATACCGTAAATATTCGGTTATGGATGAAAACTGGCGCCTGGTTAACGGGAAAGAGCTCTATAAGATGGATGATGATTACGGTCAGAAAAACAATGTGATTGAAGAGTTTCCTGAAATTGCTGACTACTTAGCTGAGAACTATGAAAAGTGGTGGCGCTCAATAATGGATGAAAATGTGAATGAAAAGTACGCATATATTAAGGCAGGATCTGATTATGAAAATCCCAGCCGGATCTCATCTCACGATCTACTGACAGGGAAACACGGAAGAATATGGCATCAGTATGGGGCTGTAGAAGCATCTCAGGGAAACGGACGATGGAAGATCGAATTCCTTGAAGATGGGGAATATGAGTTCAGTCTGTGCAGGTTCCCGCGCGAAAGCGGGCTGGCAATAAATGACACCTTTCCCGAACAGGAAAAACGGGTGGAGCTTCAAAAAATAATGCCGGCAAGTGTAAAATCGGACTTCGAAAAAGCATACCTCTATGTTGCCGGATTTGAGAAATCAAGAAATATTGAAACAGGCCAAAAGGAGGTGGTATTCACAGCAAAAATACCTGCCGGGAAATATGACATGGAAGCGCAACTTATGGATAGTGAAAAAAGGGTATATCCTGTATACTATTTATATATAGAAAAATTATAGGTGACGAAACTGACCATTGAAAAATAAATCATAATCAGATGAAAAAAATTAAAAACAAAACGACACCTATAATTATTGCCCTTATTCTGGCATTTATAGGCAGCTCATGTAATGATAAGGAGGTAGTTGGCAACACTCAGCCAAATATTATTGTGATCCTTGCCGATGATATGCGGTCGGACTACCTGGGGAGTATGGGCAAGAACGATATTGTGCAAACTCCCAACCTTGATGCACTTGCCGAAAAAGGCATCCTTTTTGAAAACACTTTTGCCACATCTGCTTCATGTACTCCCAACCGTACATGCTTGCTTTCGGGAATGTATGAGCGAAAACACGGGGTAACTTTCGCTTCACGTTCGGCAATGACAGAAGAAGCATTCTCACGTACTTATCCAATGCAACTAAAAAAAGCCGGTTATTACACCGGTTATGTGGGAAAGAACCATACCCCGATCGGTAAAAGTGAAAAAGGATTTGGATATAAGAGCGGCCGCATGGAAGAAATGTTTGATTACTGGTACGCGGGTCACGGCCACCTCACCTTCTATCCAAAAGAAAGACATGATATCTTCGCCAATGCAAAGGCTGATAACCAACCGAATATTATACAGGAAGGCGTAGATAATTTTTTTGAGCAAGACCCGGGCTTTGCAGGGGCTAAAAGCTTCTTGCAGTCGCGCCCTAAAGACAAATCATTTTGCCTGCTTGTCAATTTCAATGTGCCACATAGCAGTGGTACAGGATCTATGGAACTCAGACCAGAAGACCCCGAACTTTATAAATCGGTTTACCGGGACAGGATAGCCGAGATGCCACAGCCACCAACATATGTGGCACATGAAGAAATAAGCACTCCAAAACTGCCGGTGAATGTATATAATGGGAAGTATATCAAATCATACAATTTTGTAAAAACACCGGATGACCTCCGTGAACGTCAGGTAAGAACATGCCAGACAGTAACAGGGATTGACATGCTTACCGGCAAGGTAATAAAAGAACTGGAAAAGCAGGGAATTGCAGACAATACAATAATAATTTTCACCTCCGATCACGGACTTCAACATGGTGAGCACGGTCTGGGGGGAAAGATGTTGTTGTATGAGGAGTCAATAAGTGTTCCGCTGATAATCTACGCCCCCGGTTTATCTAATGGAACTATTGATGAACTTTGCCTTAGCATTGACCTGGCACCTACAATTTTAGAACTTGCAGGAATTGATGCAGATCCTGAAATGCAGGGGATATCACTGCTCCCTCTTATGAAAGAAGAAAAAACAGAATGGAGGGAAGATCTTTTCTGCGAAAATATGTTCATGGGTCAAAATTATCCCAGGATTGAAGCTGTAAGAAGCAAAGAATGGAAGTATATAAGGTATTATTCTAAAGACAATGACCAGCACCATATTCTTTCCCTCATTTCCCCCTTACTGGGAGAAAAAGCAGTTTACGAGGAGTTGTATGATCTTAGAAATGACCCCAGCGAAACAAAAAATGTTGCAGATGAACCTGCTAATAGCGAAATACTTGATAAATTAAGGGGAAGATGCGACAAACTCCTTAAAGAAGCAAAAGGTAATGCTCGATTGCCGGATACCTATATACAAGACAAGAAAAATCCTGATATAGTAACGCAGGCAGAAAACAAGTACCAGGAATTGGTCACAATATATAAATAACTGATTCTCAAAAATGAAAGCAAAACAAATATTAATAGTACTTCTTTTATCATCTGTTGCCTATTCCTGCACAACAGGAAATAATAATGAAAAGACTGAAGACGAAATTACCAAGCCCAATTTTATTTTTATTATGGCAGATGATCTGGGGTATGGAGGCATATCATGCTATGGCAACAAAACAATAAACACTCCTAACCTGGATAAGATGGCCACTGAAGGAATCAGGTTTACAGACTTTCATTCAAACGGAGCCGTCTGCAGCCCCACCAGGGCAGCTTTAATGACAGGCAAGTACCAGCAAAGAACAGGAGTTAATGGGGTTATTACTGCAGCAAATCATAGGCATACCGGGCTAAGTCTTGATGAGATAACAATTGCCGAAGAGCTAAAAAAATATGGATACACAAGTGGAATATTTGGAAAGTGGCATCTTGGGTATCCTAAAGAACATAATCCCTCACTGCAAGGATTTGATGAATTCAAAGGCTATGTAAGCGGCAATGTTGACTATCATGCCCATATAGATCAGGAAGGATACCCCGATTGGTGGAGAGATACTACACTTATAACCGAGGAAGGATACACTACAGATCTGATAACCAAATACGGAATTGATTTCATTAAGAAGAATAAGGATAAGCCTTTCTTTCTCTACCTGCCACATGAAGCACCCCATGCTCCTTACCAGGGCAGGAATGACAATGTGGTAAGAAAAGCAGGGGTTAGTAAAACAAGAGTTCCCGGTGCAGACAGCCTTCCCGACATCTATAAAGAGATGGTTGAAGTTATGGATGAGGGCATAGGAAATATCTTCAGTACTTTAAAGGAAACCGGATTGGATAAGAACACCATAGTTATTTTCTGCTCTGATAACGGAGCAAACAAATATGGAGATAACGGGGGGCTGAATGGCAATAAAGGAAGCGTTTACGAGGGCGGGCACCGAGTGCCTGCAATTGCATGGTACCCGGGGAAATTTGATGCAGGCATCATAAGCGAACAAGCGGTCCTTACTATGGATATACTTCCGACCATGCTCGATATCATTGGTGAAAGCCCCGGAGGTGAAAACATTGACGGGATAAGTGTTAAAGACCATCTGTTCTCGGGCAAAGAACTTCCCGAAAGGGACCTTTTCTGGAGTGCCCCCGGCAAGGATGCTGTAAGAAGCGGTGGCTGGAAACTGGTTTCGATAAGAAGAAAAGGAAATCATCGTATTCAACTTTTCAATATAGAAGAAGATGTTTCTGAGAAGAATAACCTGTTTGATGAATACCCTGAAAAGGTAGAGCAGCTACAAAAGAAACTTGAAGAATGGAAAAAGGAGGTAAAAACAGGAGTAAAGATCGTTTCAGGAAAGTAAAGAATTATAAAAATTTAAATGAATGAAACCAATATGATAAGATGGTCACACAAGAGCATGATTTTAAATATGTTGGTTTCCTGTCTGCCGACAGTTATGCATGTGGCCTTTAAAAATCAATTATAAACACATGAAATATTTATTAATAAGTTTTGGATTTGCCTTAACACTGGTTACCTGGGGCTGCAAAAATGAAAAATCAGAAAGCGTTGAGGCAAAAAAACCTAACATAATACTCCTTATGGCCGATGACCTTGGCTGGGGAGATACAGGTTATAATGGTAACGAAATAATTAAAACCCCTTCGCTGGATAAAATGGCAAAAGAAGGTATCCGGTTCAACCGCTTCTATTCGGCTTCTGCAGTATGTTCGCCAACAAGGGCCAGTGTGCTCACAGGACGAAATCCGTTTCGAACGGGTGTTTTTTTTGCCAATCAGGGCATTCTACGCCCCGAGGAAATTACCATTCCCGAGCTATTAAAGGAAGAAGGGTATGCAACAGGACATTTCGGTAAATGGCATCTTGGAACATTAACTACAAAGGAAAAAGATGCCAACCGCGGAGAACCCGGCAATACGAAAGAGTATAACCCGCCGGTTTTACACGGATATGAAACAGCCTTTGTTACCGAATCAAAAGTTCCAACATGGGATCCCATGAAAAAACCTGTTGAGCGATATAATAAAGCCTGGTGGAATTATCTAAAACCTGGAGAACCTTTTGTAGATTATGGAACAAGTTACTGGGATATCGATGGTAATAAAATAACCGAAAACCTTGATGGAGATGATAGTCGCGTAATAATGGACAGGGTTTTACCTTTTATTGATAAAAGTGTAAATGATGAAAAACCGTTTTTAGCGGTTGTATGGTTTCACACACCGCACATGCCCTGCGTTGCCGGCCCTGAATACCAGGAAATGTACAAAGAGCAGAATGAAGATATGCAAAATTATGCAGGTTCCATTACCGCTATGGATGAGCAAATTGGACGTTTACGCGCTTATTTGAAAGAACTTGGCGAAGACCAAAACACCATGATTTGGTTTTGCAGTGATAATGGCCCGGAAAAAGGAAATCCCGGAATAACAGGTGGTTTTAAAGCACGCAAACGCAGCCTGTACGAAGGTGGTGTACGTGTACCCGGATTACTGGTTTGGCCCGATAAAATTAAAGAAGGATTTGAATCCGATATCCCAGCCGTAACATCCGATTATTTGCCAACAATTATTGATGTTTTAGATATTGAAGAAGAGAAAGCTCCTTATGACCTGGATGGAGTGAGTCTCACATCTTTAATTGCAGGTGAAATGGATAAACGATCTAAACCAATTGGTTTTTGCATCCAGAAACAGGCGAGTATCTCCGATAACCAATACAAAGTTTACACTACAAACGGAATACCTGAGTACTATGATATTGTTAATGACCCATTCGAAGAAAATCCTATTGCGGAATCTGAAGAATTGGTAGGACTTAAGAACGAAATGGAAGTGTTTCTAAAATCGTGTAAGTCAAGTTTTGAAGGGGATGAATATGGAAAAGAATCCTATGATAAACTACCACAAAATTGGATAGATCCTTACACCTACAAATCCAAAAAGAAAAAACGTTAATATGAGAAAAGTGAAGCTCTTAATATTTGTATTTACCTTAACAATAGGAACTCAATTTTTAGCTAATTGTCAATCAAAAGATAATACGTTTGCCGATCACTGGGAATTTGTAGGCATTGCCGTTGAAGAACCCGGCTATACTATTTGGGGAACATCTCCTATAATTGGTGATGATGGTAAAGTACACTTGTTTGTAGCTCGTTGGCCGGCAGAGCTCAACGTTACACCCGGATGGCGTACTCACAGTGAGATAGCACATTATGTGGGAGACTCTCCCGAGGGTCCTTTTAAATTCTCAGATGTAGCGCTTAAAGGAAGTATAGAAAAGAAAGAAATAAGCGAAGAGAACTCTAATCCAACAAATAATAAAGAAAAAAGATGGGATGAATATGCCCCTCATAATCCGGCTATTCATAAAGTTGACAGTCTTTATGTGTTGTTATATATTGGTAATAATGGCCTGAAAAAACATCCAAGAAATCAACGTATAGGAATGGCTACTTCAAAAAGTTTATTTGGCCCCTGGAAAAAGGTTGGGAAAGATGGGCTGATACTTTCGCCTCCCGACAATCCTGAATACTGGAACCACAATGCCCGAAATGGTGTAAATAATCCGGCTCTGCTTCAACATCCAAAAGGAGGATATTATTTATATTTTAAATCTCACCGGGCACGTATGGGGCTGGCCGTTGCCGAAAATATCGAGGGACCTTATGTTCAAATGCCTTTCCCTGTAACTTCTAACAATAGTAATATTGAAGATGGTTATGCATTTATATATGACGAGAAATTTGCACTGCTTACTACAGACAACCATGGAATGATAGAAGAAGGAGGCGGATTACTATGGACTTCGGAAGATGGAATTCATTTCAATACTTATGAAAAGGGGTTTCATCATATTAACGATTACACTGATGTGGATATGGAAAAAGTAGCCGTTTATTATGGCCCTAAAGATAGAGAATATGCAAAGTTTGAGCGACCACAAGTATTATTGATAGATAGCAAGCCACAATATTTGTATGTCCCTTCGGGAACAAATATATATGGAGGAAATTCTACTGTTAGTTATGTTTTGCGGTTTAAAGAACATAAATAGTGTCTGTCCATAAAGTCCCTTATCTTCGTTACTCTTGTCAAAAAAATACTCGATTACGCCTGTAAACTCTGCTTTTTAGATCCTTACAACTACAAATCCAAAAATAAAAAACGTTAATATGAGAAAAGTGAAGCTCCTAATATTTGTATTAATAAGCATGTTTGCGCTTAATTCTGCAAAAAGCCAGGTTAAAAAACCGAATTTCCTGTTTATTATTACTGATGACCAGACTTATAATGCAATTCATGCATTGGGTAATAACGAGATAAAAACCCCCAACATGGATAGACTGGTTGATGAAGGCTTCACTTTTACCCATGCATTTAACCCGGGTTCGTGGACAGCAGCTGTTTGCATTGCAAGCCGCTGCATGCTAAATACGGGACAATCTGTCTTTCGGGCTTCTAAAAACATTTCATATTTCCCCAGAAAAAAACAAAATGTCGAAGATAGAACCGAAGTGCCTTTATGGGGAGAAGTATTACGCCAGAATGGTTATGAAAATTTCCTGACCGGGAAATGGCATCTTTCAGACAAAGCAGCTCTTAAAAGTTTTGATTTTGCCCATGCGATAGGCCAGGGAATGTATGAAACATATGACAGTCAGGGAAGTAAAGCCCCAGGGTATAATCGTGAAAAGGCTGATGATACACCATGGAAACCATGGGAAAAAGAATTTACCGGGCATTGGGCTCCGAAAGTTAAAGATATTATTTATGATGAAAATGAATCTGCGAAAATAGGGGCATTCTATACAGTTAATCAGCATACCTCTGAACTATATGCAGACAATGCTATAAACTACCTTCTTACAAAAGCAAAAAACAGTGACAAACCATTTTTTATGTATGTTGCTTTCAATGCTCCTCATGATCCACGCCAATCTCCTAAAGAATTCGTAGATATGTATCCGGTCGAAAAAATAGATATTCCAACAAATTATCTTCCGGAACATCCGTTCAACCAGGGTGATAATCGTGTGCGAGATGAGAAGTTAGCTCCGTTTCCACGTTCAAAAGATGCTGTACAGTTACACAGGAGCGAGTACTATGCAATTATTACACATGCCGACCGTGAAATCGGACGGATATTAAAAGCACTGGAGGTTTCTGGCAAAATGGATAACACCTATGTTATTCTAACTTCTGACCATGGCTTAGCCGTTGGGCAGCATGGTTTAATAGGAAAACAAAACCTATACGACCACAGCATACGTATGCCATTGATAATAAAAGGTCCCGGCCTTGAAGCCGGAGAAAAATCGGATGAAATGGTTTACCTGCAAAGTATGTATGCCACAACCTGTGAATTAGCAGGAATACAGATTCCTGAGACAGTTGAGTATAAAAGCCTCAAAGATTTAATGATCAAGGATTCTGCAAA
>JBDLIU010000037.1:0-24080 GCA_039714715.1 Bacteroidota bacterium | reverse complement strand
TTTGGCAGGTCCAGCAAGACTAGACGTGAAATAAGCGAGTTTCTGGCCCTGAGGATCATTCGAGAGCTTTCGAACGACTGAAACGCCAACAGGTCACCGGTGTTACATAGAACACCCTACTTCACTCTTCCGGTAGACGGGCCACCGACGTGATTCTCTCTCGCCAGTAGCACTTGCCGGGATCGCCGCCGCCCGGCGTGGCCGGCGCGCTCCAGACTTTGGTGCCACGGAACTGCACCACGAGCTCAAGGTCGGTGAAGGCGCCGCAGGCGAGACATTCGCCTTCGGCCACCTTGGGCAGCCAGGCGGCCTTCTGTTCCTCACTGCCGAAGTGCAGGACGATCTCGGAAGCGAAATCGGCGATCAGCAGGCAGGTTCCCACGGTGGAGTCGCCCCGGGCCAGCTCTTCAGCCACGATGATATTCTCGAGGCAGCCCAGCCCCATTCCCGAATACTTCTCCGGAAAATGGATACCGATGAACCCGAGTTCGGCCGCTTTCTTCCAGATTTTCTCAGGGTAGGCGTGTTTTTCGATGAGCTCTTCGATCACATCTTTTTTAAATTCGCCTTTGACGAATTCTCTAACGGCTTTCTGTATCTCTTTTTGTTCTCTTGTCAGTTCGAAATCCATTTAACCTCCAAATGTTATTTAAGTTTTGTATTATATCCGTTCACCGTTCAGGGTTCATCGTTCAACCTTGAACCCTGAACCTCCGAACCTTGAACCGTTTAACCCTGAACGGCTCAACTCTTAACCAATCATCTCCAGGGCGCAGGCCATGGAAACCCCGCCGCCGCCGCAAAGCGTGGCCAAGCCGAGTGTTTTTTCCCTTTTTTTCATGGCGTGCAGCAGTGTTACCATGATGCGACAACCGGTGGCCCCCACCGGATGCCCCAGGCCGATTCCCGACCCGTTGACATTGGTGATATTCCGGTCCAATCCCAGCTCTCGTTCACAGCCGATGTACTGGGCGGCAAAGGCTTCGTTGACCTCAACCAGCTCAAAGTCTTCGATTTTCAGGCCACTTCGGTTCATCAGGTTTTGTACGGCAGGGACCGGCGACAAACCCATGACGGCCGGATGACAGGCGCCCCGACCAACGGCCCGAATTCGGGCAATGGGCTGGAGCCCCAGGCTGTCGGCCTTTTCACGCGACATGATCACCATACCGGCGGAACCGTCGTTGATACCGCTGGCGTTACCGGCCGTAACCGTGCCGGAGCCGGGAACAAACGCCGGTGGCTTTTTGCGTAGTTGATCCATGGTCAAGCCCGGCCTTAAATGTTCATCCTTCTCGAACAACAGGTGGTGCTTTTGCCAAGATATTTGATGTGCAAAACAAAAAATTCAGCACGGTATCTTGTGAACAATGCACCTATACTGAAATTTATAAGGCAGATACCAGTGCATTGGGCAATATATTTGATTTCTTTACAAACTAGTATCGCGTCATGTATAAAATATGGATGAAGTAATTCTGGTTGATAAAGAAGACAACTTTCTAGGCACTATGGAGAAGCTTGAAGCCCATCAAAAGGGTCTTCTCCATAGGGCCTTTTCTATTTACCTCATTAACGAAAAAGGCGATTTTCTTTTGCAACGCAGAGCGCAAGACAAATACCATTCCGCAGGTCTTTGGACCAACACATGCTGCAGCCATCCACAACCGGAAGAAACGACAACTAAAGCAGCCATCCGCAGACTGAATGAAGAAATGGGCATCAATAGCACGCCCCTAACCCCCTTGTTTCATTTTGTTTATAAAGCAGATTTCGGAAATGGCCTTACCGAACACGAACTGGACCATGTTTTTATTGGCACCTTTAATGGCGAACCACTTCCTGATCCTAATGAAGTGATGGAATGGAAGTACATTCCAGCCAACGACCTGCTAATCGATGTTAAGGAAAATCCACAGAATTATACTGAGTGGTTTAAGCTGAGCTATGAGACTGTTCTTATACATACCAGTAATCAATAGCTAATTCTTCTAAATTGTTAGTTAATGGTTTATCCATTAGCGAATAAAACTCTAATTTTGCGGCTTCGTAAAGCATAACAAAGCATTGTAGTATGGCAGCATATAATCACGCTGAAATTGAAAAGAAATGGCAAAAGTATTGGGCCAAAAACGAGCTGTTTAAAGCACAGAAAGATGATAATAAACCTAAGTTTTATGCGCTCGACATGTTCCCCTACCCATCTGGTAGTGGACTACATGTAGGTCACCCTTTAGGATATATTGCCACAGATATTGTTTCCAGGTTTAGACGACTGGAAGGATATAATGTATTGCACCCAATGGGATTCGATTCATTTGGCCTGCCAGCTGAACAATACGCTATCAAAACAGGAACACACCCTGCCGAAACTACAGACAATAATATCAGTAGGTTTAAAGAACAGTTAAGTGTTCTGGGCTTTTCATACGACTGGTCGAAAGAAGTAAGAACCAGCGATCCCGATTACTACAAATGGACTCAATGGATATTCCTTAAATTGTTTGAGCGTGGCCTCGCCTACGAGGACGATGCCCTTATCAATTGGTGTCCGAATGATAAAACAGTACTGGCCAATGAAGAGGTAAAAAATGGTACCTGTGAGCGTTGTGGCACACCTGTTTACAGGCGTCAACTACGACAGTGGATACTGAAAATCACTGAGTATGCCGATCGGTTACTAGAAGATCTTGATGGCCTGGACTGGCCTGAATCAATAATTCTATCACAGAAGAACTGGATAGGAAAAAGCCACGGAGCATCAATCAAGTTCAACGAACGTGACACAAAAGAAGAAATTGAGGTTTATACCACCCGCCCTGATACAATTTATGGTGTTACTTACATGGTACTGGCTCCTGAGCATCCTTTGGTTAATAAGATCACCAAACCAGAAAACAAAGCTGCTGTTGACGAATACGTAGAACAGGCCAGCTTAAAAAGTGATCTTGAACGATCTGACCTCGATAAGAGTAAGACTGGAGTATTCACCGGAGCATACGCTGTTAATCCTATAAGCGGAGAGGAAATTCAAATCTGGGTATCTGATTATGTACTGATCTCTTATGGAACAGGTGCCATTATGGCCGTTCCAGGCGGTGATCAGCGCGATTTTGAATTCGCTAAGAAGTTCAACATACCTATCATCCAGGTGGTTACACCAGATGGAAAAGAAATAGAAGAACAGGAAGAGGCCTATGCAGGACATGGTATCATGCTGAACTCAGGAGAGTATAATGGCATGGGCAGCAAAGAATTTACCAAGGCTATTATTGCCAGAATGGAGAAAGAAGGCATTGGTGAAGGAGCCGTAAACTATAAACTAAGAGACTGGATCTTTACACGCCAGCGTTACTGGGGTGAGCCAATCCCTGTAATCCATTGCGATGACTGTGGAGTTGTTCCGGTTCCTGAAAAAGATTTACCGGTTGTCCTTCCTGAGGTAGAATCCTATACTCCTACCGAAGATGGCGATTCTCCTTTGGCCAAGGTTGAAGAGTGGGTTAATACAACTTGCCCGAAATGTGGCAAAGCTGCTAAACGTGAAACCAATACGATGCCTCAATGGGCAGGCAGCTGCTGGTATTACCTGAGATATATTGATCCTGAGAACTCAATGGAACTGGTTCCTGAGGAACTGGAAAAATACTGGATGAACGTTGACCTGTACGTAGGTGGTGCTGAACACGCAGTTCTCCACTTACTCTATGCTCGTTTCTGGCACAAGGTGCTCTACGATGCAGGATATGTGTCAACCAAAGAGCCATTCCAAAAACTGGTTAATCAGGGTATGATACAAGGCAGGTCTAACTTTGTTTATCGCGTAAAAGGTGAGAACAAGTATGTTTCATATGGCCTGCGTAAGGATTTTGAGGTTTCCAGAATGCACGTAGATGTTAGCATTGTAGAAAACGATATCCTTGACACAGATGCCTTCAGAAAAAGTAGAGCCGATGCCGCTGATGCCACCTTCGAACTCGAAGATGGCGTTTATAAATGCGGTTGGGAGATTGAAAAGATGTCTAAATCGAAATACAATGTGGTTAATCCGGATGAAATTGTTGATAAATATGGTGCAGACACGCTTCGCTTATACGAGATGTTCCTTGGGCCATTGGAGCAATTCAAACCCTGGAGCACCAATGGTATTGAAGGCGTTTACAAATTCCTTAAAAAGCTCTGGAGATTATTCCACGATGCGGATGGCAATGTAAACATCTCAGATGAGAAACCAACTCAGGAAGAGTACAAGGTACTTCACAGAGCTATTAAGAAAACCAAAGAGGATATTGATAGTCTCTCACTGAATACATCTGTGAGTAGCTTTATGATCTGTGTAAATGAGCTTTCTGCTCTTAAATGCAACAAGCGTGAAATATTAAGTGACTTGTCTCTGATAATTTCACCATTTGCCCCACATATTGCTGAAGAGCTATGGCATATATTGGGTAATACACAATCTCTTGCCTACGCTGAGTATCCTGCCTTCAATGAAGCTTACCTGAAAGAAGCATCATTCGAGTATCCTATCATGATAAATGGTAAGATGAGAAACAAACTGAAGTTTGAACTGGATACCTCTAAAGAGGAAATTGAAGCTTCTGTTCTGGCAGATGAAACCATACAGAAATGGCTTGAAGGTAAAACGCCCAAGAAGATTATTATTGTTCCCAAAAAAATTGTAAATATCGTTGTATAAGATTGGCTTTAGGTTGACTTTCTTATGGTGATATTCAATATATTTACCGGGTGAAAGTACTTATCTCTTTATTGCTGATTTTCAGCTCAATTGCTGTAACAGCGCAGAACAGTCTTGATATTTTAACAATTTCAGGACGATTTGGACTAGCCAGTCCTTACACTGATACATATCCTGGCAAAGCCACTGAAACTGGAGGATTCATTGAGTTAAATGCCCCTGTTCCTCTTAACAAGGATAGAACTTTAATTTGGTATAATAGTTTGTTCTATTCTCAGTCAAGAGTAAATAATAGCGAACCAATAGGTGCCGGTGTTGTAGACCCTATTAACCTGCATGCTTTTATTCTTAGAACTGGATTGATGAAAGTGTTCAATAATGGTTCTGCTCTACAACTTCTACTGGGTCCAAGGCTGATGTCGGACTTTATAAATATTAACAGCAAGAACTGGCAAATGGGTGTGTTTGCTCTTTATGAAAAAAAATATAGCGAAACCCTGTTAATGAGATTTGGGTTTATGCTTCATAACGAAATGTATGGACCTAATCTGGTACCTCTAGTTTATCTTAACTGGAAATTGGCTGATCAATGGAGTATTACAGGGACATTACCAATTTCAGCTAAAATAAATTATCATGTTAATGATAATCTTACTGTAGGCTTTAGTCATTTTGGTTTGGGAACAACCTTCAGACTTGGTGATGAACGTTATTTGGATGACTATATCGAGCGTAACAGCATAGACCTGCAACTATTTTTACGAAAGAGGATTGCGGGAAATTTGTTTTTTGAAGGTCGTTTCGGACATACACTTAACAGGCAATACAAACAGTATGAAGAAGACCAGAAACTTGGTTTAAGGCTTGTAATTCTCAACTTTGGAGATGACAGGATTATTAAAAACGAAGTATTCAAGAACGGTCTCCTGGCTACTGCCCGTATAGTCTATAACCTTCCTCTTCCTGATTAAAAATCAGATACTTACCGAGGGAGGTAATGTGAAATAAAATGTTGATCCGGTATTCGGTTCAGACTCAACCCTCATGGTACCACCAAGCATTTTCACATAAGCATTGGCTATGGAAAGGCCTAATCCTGTACCACCATAATTCTGCGCTATGTCTTCACTTCCCTGGCTAAATCTTTCAAAGACAAGCTCTAATTGATTCTCTGGTATGCCAATACCAGTATCCTTAATATAAAACTCATAGCCTTCATTTTTTAACTCACAACCGACTTCCACATAACCTTCAGAAGTGAATTTAATAGCATTATTTAAAAGGTTATCAAATATTTGCTTTAGCTTAACTTTATCCAATGCTATAACTGACGCATCTTCAGGAAGCAACCTGGCCGCTGTAATGGCTAGCTCATTTTCATTAACAAACTGCCTGTGAAATTCAACCCTCTCAAGAATAACATCATTTATATTGGTCATAACATTACGCAAGACAGCCTGTCCTGTTTCAATCTTCGATATATCAATCACATCATTAACAGTAGCTAATAGTTTATAACAACTCTTATTGATTATATCTGTAAACTTCTCCCTGTCGTCATGCGAAATCTTCGGGTCTTTTAACATATTTGAAAAACCTATAATGCCATTCATTGGTGTCCTGATCTCATGTGATAGGTTCGAAAGAAAAGCTGTTTTCAATCTGTCATTTTCTTCAGCTTTATTCTTAGCAATCTTAAGTTCTTGCTGTTGTCTTATATTTTCCTGCTCAAGTTGGTAAATATGTAAGGCGTCATTGATGGTTTTATGAAGATCACTTTCCTTCCACGGTTTTTGAACATATTGAAAAATATGAGCTGTATTGATAGCATCTTCAACTGCCTTGATATCTGAATAACCTGAGATTAATATTCTGCTGGACTGAGGAAATTTTTGCAAAGAGTATTTTAAGAACTCCACCCCTGTCATTTGTGGCATACGCTGGTCACTTAATACAAGGTCTATCTCGTTGTTTTCAAGGATATCGATTCCTTCCTTTGCAGACTCTGCAAGAAAAACATTATATGTCCTTCTAAAAGTATTTTTAAATATTCTCAGGTTGCTAGCCTCATCATCTACATATAAAATGTTAAATTTTTTCATTGTTTAGTCCAAATTAATCGCATCCAAAATTATAGCCTTTAGCTCATTATATTCCCATGGTTTAGCTATAAATTTAAAAAGTCTATATTCTTTAAATGCTTTCTGTATATCCTCATTCTCAGCATAGCCAGATAGAATTAACCGGTTTGGCGGAATAGTATGATACTTTTCATGGATAATTCCTAATAACTCTACTCCTGTCATCTTTGGCATTCTCTGATCGGTAATCACCACATCAACCAGTTCATTTTCAAGTAGTTTCAGAGCTTCTTCTCCTGATTTCGCTACTGAGACCTCAAAATCTCTTCTGAACGAATTCTTAAAAATGCGAAGATTTATTTCTTCATCATCTACATATAGAATCTTGTATTTCATGCTAACTTAACTGGTAGGTTAATTATAAATTCAGATCCCTCTCCCGGCTCAGAAACAACTTCAATATTGCCTCCGTGTTCCTTAACAATTCCATAAGAAATTGCCAAACCCAGTCCAATCCCCTCACCTACAGCTTTGGTTGTAAAAAATGGGTCAAAAATTTTCTCTTGTACTTCCCTGCTCATCCCATCTCCTGAATCTTTTATGGAAATCATAATTTTACCATCTTCCATACCGGTTTTGATCCGGATTTTTCCATCTTCCTTAATAGCATCCATAGCATTTGAAAAAATATTCATGAATACCTGGTTAATTTTTCCAGGATAACATTTTAAACTATGAATATCATCACCATACGATTTTATAATCTCAATATGATTCTTATACTTATTTTTTAACAACACCAATGTGGTTTCAATTCCTTCATGAACATCCATATGTTGTTGCTCTCCTGTATCAGTTCTGGAGAAACTCTGCAACCCTTTTACAATTTCAGCTGTACGATCTGCTCCAATCTTAATATCATTTATTATCTCCGGTATGGCTTCTGCAGCAGTATCAAAATAATGTTCTTCTTTTAACACCTTTATTTGATTCAATTTCTCTCTCAGGTCATCCGAATCAGGATTTAATTTGCCCACCTCAGCAATTATTGGTTCAATATCTTTAAAATCTCTCATAAGGCTATTAATGCCTGCATAAACGAAGTTAATTGGATTATTTATTTCATGAGCGATGCCAGCAGAAAGCACCCCCAACGATGCCATTTTTTCAGATTCTACAAGTTGCCTTTGTGTATCTTTAAGTTCTTTAAGGGTTGATTTTAACTCTTCATTGTTAAGATTAAGCTCTTTGTTAATTTTTCTAATCTCTTGTCTCTGTTGGTATAATTGCCAGGATTTTTTCCTGTTCTGACGATATGCATAAATAATTAATGCCAGAAAAATCACAATTACTACAGTTACTGTAACCAGTAGCATCATTCTTCTGCTTTGGAGGTCAATAAATTCTTCCTGGTCACTCAGGACTATATTCTTCCTTTCTATTTCTTCATTAATAGTTTCAATTCTGGCTGTTTGCTGCTCCAGGACATCATTACTTTTTTCAATTTCCTGTTTTTGATTAAGCAGGAATTTTTCATTTTCACTTAGTGTATCCTTAAGGTTTACCAGTTGATCTTCATATTTCTTTAAATTCGATAGCTGTATGGCAGTAAGTGCCTTATATTCATCAATTTCAGCAACCTGTTGTTTTAACACTATATCTTGACTCGCTATTTCCTGCTTATGCATGCCAATTAACACCTCCTGCTCTCTCGCTCGCTTATTACTGTTCAATATTTCTTTATTAAGACTATCAAGTGACTGGGTATATGAATTCAATTCGAGCTCTATTGCACGCAAGCTGTGCTGTGATTTTAGGTATACTTCAGCTATATCTATTTCGCTACCACTTAATAACAATACTTCATCGCCAATAGTAAGACCTTGATTAATAATATTCGGACGGTTTATTTCAAACAGTAGCTTTTTGTCTTCTGTATCATAAAGATTAAGCATCACGTAGCTTTTATCACCAAAATTCTCACTAACTAAAAGAATCTCCTTTCCCTCAACTATGTCGAAGACAGTCATATAGTGAATTGATTTCTCCTGGGTAAGGAAAACAATTTGAGCATTAAGAATTGCTGTTTCTTCAGGTTCATTTAAGATGGTCAGAACGATATCTTTATCATTGATTTTCTCATTCTCAGCCATATTATTAAGCTCTCTGATAATATCCTGGTTTGTGCTTATCAGAACAATATTAAATTCTATAAGATCATTATTCGGCCGGCTTATCTTATTGCCGAAATTATAAATATAGCTACCTGTAATCTCTGAGCGTGAAATTTGGGCTCTTACCAGGTCTGAAAAACCAACGATAAATATCAGAAGAAGTAATATGATCCAAATATTTTTATTCATCAGCATCAAAGTTATAAGATAATTTCAGCATAATGGCCCTTTGTGGTTGTCGGTACCTTTCCGGTGGACGATTTGATGTATGATAATATTCTGTATTAAAAATATTGTTCATAGTTATTTGAAAATCTATATCCTTCAACTTCACAAAAAGAAAACTTCCATTAAATACAACCACAGGATCAATGAAATCACTACCGGTTGCTGTTATGATTTTAAGATTTTTTCTGCTGCCTAAATAGTTGGCATTAATGCTTAATCTGAAATAATCTAAATAACGATATGTAAAACCTGTATTTGCCGAATGTTTCGCAATCTCAGGAATTTGAACCTTTTCGTCATCATAAGTAGAATTATAGGTATAGTTTGCGAAAAGGCTAAGCTTTTTTGTTGAATATTTCGCTATAACCTCTGCCCCATCTGTTTCAAATCTACCTTTGTTTACCCATCTGTAACTACCGGTTGGGTTTGGCTCTTTAATGATAGCATCATTCAAGAAGTTTTTATATACCGATAATGACATCACAAACCTTTCTGTAAAATATACACTATTTGAAAACTCAAATGTTACTAAGCGTTCAGGCAACAAATCAGGATTACTAAGACCGGATGTATAATCCCAGGGTTTTGGGGCCCGGAATGCTTCAGCATATATGATTTTAGAGCTGATTTTATTAGAATTGAAAATCAGACTCGCTTTTGGTGTTATAACCTGATCATAAACACTGCTATTGTCGAAACGTACCCCACAATCCAACGAAAGTTGTGGGATAATATCATATTCGGCTTCAAAAAAAACACTCAATAAATTATTTTGTAACATAAAAGGTTTCGAGGGGATTGCAGGGGGCGTGTTTGCTGAATTGCTATATGTTTCCGAAAATCCTGATGCAATGTTTTCTATTTCAAACATTATTCCACCGGCCATATCGAATTTATCATTGAGTTTATAAATCAAAATATTTTCCACTCCTAACAAATTATTAGGTCTGTAATAACCCACTTGTGCCGTATCTGTAATCATTGCAATTGTATTATCTCTTACTGTTGCGTTTCTGTTATAGATATTCACTAAGTAACTCAGGTTATCGGAAAACTTGTGTCTAAGCTTCAGATATGCATTGGTAAACATGATATTCCAAAGCGTACCATAGTCTTGATAAACTGTTCCGGCAGATTTATAATTTGTTGTTCGTGAAGCTTGTTTATTCATGAAATTAATGCCTGCCGTAAAGTTTTTGTAACGAATTTTTGCATCAAAAGCATAGTCATCTTCAAAGTTTTCCATTTGCTCCGACCAGTTATTATCACCAGCAGTTCCTGCAAGGTTAGCCTTTTCGGTTGTTTTATACATTCCCGAAACGCTTAGAGAAAAATCCTCTTTCTTAAAACCGTAATTTAAATTTGAATTGAATGTATTGAAATTTCCCGTTAGCAAACTGGCTGAAAGCCCTTGATTGTCTTTAGTTATAATGTTAATAACTCCGGAAACTGCATTTGTTCCATAAAGTACCGATGCCGGGCCGTAAATTACAACAATACGTTCAACATTTTCAAGATTGTATTGGCCACCTGAGTAAAATCCACCTGAGTTTAGTTCATTTACCTGAATCCCGTCAATAAGGATCAAAATAAGATTGTTTTGGCTCGGAACACCCCTTTGAAAAACATAGCTATTAAAACCTTGTGTATTGCGAAACTGAAATCCGGGCAGGTTTGCAAGTACCTGATCAAATGTTATATATCCGTTTTCTCTAATTTCACGAGCAGTAATAATACTTATTGTTGAAGATACTTCTCTATATTCCTGTGGAACTTTACTTACAGAATTTACAGTAAGTTTTGAAAGCTCAATAAGGTTGTAAGAATAAATATCAACACTATCAGGCTGGGTATAGGCAATTACCCAGGCAAAGAATACCATGAAAAATGTAAGGCTATATTTTATCCTGGCCACTTTCATTACTTGAGTTTGAAAATTATATTTCCAAGAAAAGTCCTGCCGGGTTGCGGGTGATAAGCAGGAATATGTCCTAAAGGATTGGGATTAAATAATGGATCATAGTCATCAATAAAACCGTTCCCTGTTTCTCTACCAAGTCCATAATACCCTTTATTAAAGATATTATTCACGATTAGCTGAAAACTAAATTGATCATTTAATCGATAAGTTGTAGTCAGGTTAGCTTTCAGGTAAGATGGCGCATAGCCATTTTCATAGGTGTGTATCCACGTATTAGTATCCTTAGCCTTCCTTTTAGCCACATAATTAATCCTGAAATCAGTAATCAATTTATTGTCAATAAACCTGGTGTTTACACCTGCATTAATTTTTCCTCTTGCCACATTATCAATTTCGTAAAGCTTAAATCCATCCCGCAACCCTGAGATATAATAGTAATTTGAGTAAAATCTGATCTTTTCATTAATCTGCATAGAGACCTTTGCAGAAGCTCCAACTATTTTGATGGTCTCTTGATTCTCAAACCGTTCTCCTGCCGGCATTGAACTATCGGGCACTTTCCCGATATACTGACTAACATTGGAATGAAAAATATTTGCCTTTATTAACAGGCTTTCATTAATAAGAAAACTAGATAATTCAAACTCTCCGGTAGCTATCCTTTCCGGTACTAAATCCGGATTACCCCTGAATTCGCTATACATCTCAAATGCTCCGGCCTGACGAAAAGCAGTTCCATATACTACTTTTAACCCCAGGGCCGGTTTGGGGTTAAACATTATACTAAAACGTGGATTAAGAATATTGCCAAAATCAGTACTATAGTCATAGCGCAATCCTATTGAGGTGTTAAAATTCAGGAACCACTCTTTATCCCAAAGTCCATAGACAGCTGTTTCATTCTCATAAAACCTTGTAGCTCCCCCGGGCATGTTAATTCCATCGCCATTATGAGCCATGAACCAGGATGAACTTGTACCCGTCCGGGAGTAATCATACACGCCCAATGAAATTATTCTATCGCTTTTACGGCTAAAAGCGCTTTTAAAACCCAGGTAGAATGATGATCCGGCAGTATGCTGATAAGAGAGTTTCTCTTCTAAATAAAACTGGTAGGCATAGGAAGTATTGTTTTTGGTCAGCTCTGGAAATTGATAAAGGTATTTAAAACCTGTAATTGGTAAAATATCAGACGTTCTAAGAACAACCTGCGAATTAAGTTTTACTTTGGAAGTAACCTGGGCATTGCTTTCAAAAAACACATTTATATATCTATAATGAGCAAGGTTTTCTTTATCTGCAAGAAAGTATTCATAAGGAACAATAAACGAGCTATTCCCTCTTTTTGAGTCTGAGTAGAAAAAACCAAGTGTAGAATTTTTATAAGATAAAGCCGTTCTTAATGCGAAGCTATTATTCATCGTATTAAATCCATCAGGAATATATTTCCCTGCCAAAGGATTGGGTATGTTTTGAATATAATTTCCCTCACTGTCATAATCAGCCAGGATAGTATCAGGATATTGGTTGTTGGTAAAATAACCACCTGGATCATACCTGTTCAAACCCATATCACCGGTAGAATGATATTGATGTAATGCCAATGAGAAGTGAACATTCCTATTGAAGTTCATTCCATAGTGTAAATCATTTTTCCATGTATTTAAAGAACCATAAGTTGATATGGCTTTGAGTCCTTCATATTTCTTTTTTGTAATAATGTTTATCACTCCGGTAAAAGCCTGTGCTCCATACATTACAGAACCCGGCCCCTGTACTATTTCAATTTGTTTAACATCGATAAACATATTTTCATAAGTCCACATCGTAGACCAGTTAAAACTTATATTGTTCTGCAATATGCCATTGATCATAATCAGAATTTCAGGATTGCCTACTTCACCCAAACCCCGGTTTTTACTATAGCCCGGGTACTCACCACCACCCTCATTATACATCATAAAATCAAAATCCGGAATATCCTGGCAAACATCCACGAGTGTTTGATAACCACGCTCTTCAATCATTTGTTCCGTAATTATAGTGACATTGGTTGGAGATATATTACTTCTTTTTTTGTCAAATGAACCGGTGACAGCAGTGAGCTCTGAAAGATCTTTTAGAGAGTAATCGTAGACCGATACTTGTTCTTTTTTTTGAGAAAAACCATAACTGACCAAGAACAAAAAAATCAATATAAAAAACAGGTTTTTCATACCCTATACAAAATTTGACAACTAACTAATTTTATAAATATATTTAAATAATGACTGACCGAACAACTTCAAGTGACATATATCTTCAAAAGAAGATTCGAAGATTAGCTAAAAATAAAAAAATACTAATTATTGGCTGTTAGAGAAAAACTTGGCAATAACAAAATTGAAACTCTTTTCAGTTATTGGTTTAGATAAAAAATAATCACTTCCAGCCAGGGCTGATTTTCTTTCTTCTTCGTTTGTGCAAAATGCGGTTTGCACTACAACTGGTAAATCCGGGTAATCCTTTTTAATCAGCAATGTTGCTTCATACCCATCCATTATAGGCATTTTTAAATCCATTAGTACCAAATGAATTTTATTTTTATTACATATCTCAACGGCTTCCTTCCCGTTAACTGCATGCAATACTTTTATATCAGGAGCTAAAATTGAAATTAACCGTTCTAGTAGAAAATAATTTATTTCTTCATCTTCAGCTATAAGGATTGTCTTTTCGGTACTAGTTGATTTCATCCTGTAAATTAAATAAATCCTTAATTTCTATAAGCTTTAAAAACTTGTTAGTCAATGAGTAATTAAGGTAATGACACAAAAATCCACTCTAATATAGTAAAGAGTTAAACTAATCCTATCAAACAAATATATTATTGCCAAATTTTTAGGAATAATTAATTTTAACTACGGTTAATTATAAAAAAAGGGTCGTCTCATATTACTTGAGAACGACCCTTGAAAACTCAATATCTATAGTTATCAGTTCATTTTGATGCCATCATAAAAACTACTTAATAAATAACATCTCCCTGTATTTTGGTAACGGCCAATCTTCATCATCTACAATTAATTCAAGCTTATCAACCGCCTTTCTTATTTTGTCAAAATACTTACCCTTTACATCATCACAATACGCGATTGCCTTCTCTCTGGTATCTTCAATTTTATTAGCTGTTCTACGCTCATTAATCATATTCTCTACTTCTTCCATAATCACCTTAAGATGCTTGTTAACACTATCGATAGTTTGAACAATATGTTTATTATCCAGGCCAATAGCTTTTAAGCCATTAGCATTATCGATTAGTTTGTTCTGGTATTTAATAGTAGTTGGAATAATATGATTATGAACAAGATCACCCATAGATCGCGATTCAATTTGAACTTTCATAATGTAGTTTTCGAGCTTTATCTCATTCCTTGCTTCTATTTCAAGCTTCGATAGCACATTATATTTCTGATAAAGGTCGATTGTTTTTTTGTCAAGAAAAGTATCCAGAGCCCTTGGAGTATCCGTCACATTTGGCAATCCTCTCTTTTTCGCTTCTTTTACCCATCCTTCTGAATACCCATCTCCTTCAAACCTAACATTCTTAGACTCCTTGATATACCTACGTAAGACATGAGCAATTGCTATTTTTTTATCAACACCTTTGTCCATCTCCTTGGTAACTTCATCACTAAATTCTTCCAAAGTTTTTGCCGCGATAAGATTCATAACCGTCATAGGCGAAGCGACATTTTCATCTGAACCTACAGCTCGCAATTCGAATTTATTACCGGTAAAAGCAAATGGCGAAGTACGGTTTCTATCTGTATTATCAAGTATAATTTCAGGTATCTTATCAATACCTAATTTCATATACATGTTCTCACCTTTTCCAACCTTAATATTGCCCTTGGTCTCTATCTCATCCAAAATGGCAGTAAGCTGTTTACCAATAAATACAGACATAATTGCCGGAGGAGCTTCATTGGCACCCAGGCGGAAATCATTACCTGCTGAGGCAATACTGGCCCTTAATAATGCACCATAATCATGTACAGCTTTAATTGTACATATAAAGAAGGTTAAAAATTGCAGGTTCTCCCTTGCACTGCTGCTAGGCTGAAACACATTTACACCGGTATTGGTAACTAACGACCAGTTATTATGCTTTCCACTTCCATTTACGCCTGCAAAAGGCTTTTCATGAAACAACACCTTTAAATTATGCTTAAGTGAAGCCCTGTTCATCACATCCATGAGCAACTGATTGTGGTCTGTGGCTACATTTATCTCTTCAAACAAAGGTGCTACCTCAAATTGACCTGGTGCTACCTCATTATGACGTGTGCTTACCGGGATTCCTAATTTGAGTGCCTCTATTTCAAAATCTTTCATAAAATCATACACCCTGCTGGGTATAGCTCCAAAATAATGGTCGTCTAATTGCTGTCCCCTTGCAGGATTATGACCCAATACCGTCCTGCCGCTCATTACGAGATCTGGCCGGGCATCATGCAATGCTTTATCAATCACAAAGTATTCCTGCTCACAACCTAGAGATGGCGTCACTTTGTTAACATTCCTGTCGAACAATTGGCAAACCTTTACTGCTGCCTTATCAACCGCTTCAACCGCTTTTAGTAATGGAGCTTTATAGTCCAGTGCTTCTCCGGTATAAGAAACAAAAACAGTTGGGATACAGAGGGTTCTACCCATAATAAAAATTGGTGAGCTTGGATCCCATGCGGTGTACCCACGCGCTTCAAAAGTACTCCTGATCCCTCCGCTGGGAAAAGATGAGGCGTCAGGTTCCTGTTGAACTAATGTGCCTCCCTTCAATTTTTCAATACCTGATGAAGCATCAAAAAATGAATCATGCTTTTCAGCAGTAGCTCCTGTTAGAGGTTGAAACCAGTGAGTATAATGAGTAATTCCTTTTGAGATTGCCCATGTTTTTGCTGCCGATGCAACAGCGTCTGCAGTTTCATGATCAATCTTTAGTCCTTTGTCGATAGCGTTCTTCACCCTTTCGAAGATATTCGGGCTTAAACTAGCCCTCATCTTTTCGAGATCGAATGAGTTCTCGCCATAGTAATCTGAAACTTTGTTTGAGGGAGCTTCCACCCTCACTTCCGGCCTATTCTGAACATGTTCAAGGGCCATAAATCGTAGATGTGCCATAGTTATTCGGGGATTGAATTTTATTTATACCCAAATGTATGGCATTTTTTGTAATTATCTTTCCGATAGGTATCTTTTTGAACCTATTTTTTAATTTTTTACATTATTTATACATTTTTAAGATAAATAAATGCCAACTTTTATGAAATCAGCATTTATTAGAGAAGCTTATGCCTATTTAATAATTTGTCATCCCTTTATATACATTCGATTCGCTTAAAGGCACCAGGTAACCTTCAAAAGATAATCTTGAACCAAAACTACCACTCATATCTACCCGAGCTCTACTATTGTGACTAACGCTGAATATCATGGTAACCAAACCTCCTCTGCCTTTATTCACAACAGTTGCATTAATAGTAAAGCTGGCATGCTTTTTACTACGCTTAATTTCCATTTTTCCAATCTTGCCATCCAGCGTAATCCCTCCTACACCATTCCATCCAACAATGTGATTAAATGCCAGCTGTATAGTGGATTCGTCAACATCAAACCGAACAAAATTAAGGGTATTACCTATTTGAAAAACTGCACCTCTTTTATCATACAAGGTGGTGGCTTCTAACACAAATTGTTTCGACTCCACCATTTGCATTAAGGTATCGATCCTCTTCTGATCATCCTTAAACTTAGCTTCTTTCTTTGCTTTTCTGGCGGCTTTCCTTTCTGCTCTTGTTTGAGCTACAACGCCTGTACTCAGCACTGCCAATAGAATAAATAACACAACTCGTCTCATAAACTATTTTTTATTATTTGAAATGGTTAAATTACATAAACGTAAAAATAGCTCACTAACTCAATTTTATTCACCAATCATAGAACAAAGCAATGGATGAAAGATTAAAACTGGTTGTATTAACAGGTGCAGGAATAAGTAAAGAAAGTGGATTATCAACATTCAGGGATTCGGGAGGGCTTTGGGCTGGCCATGATGTTACAGAGGTAGCCTCCCCGGAAGGATGGGCTGCTAATCCCGAATTAGTATTGGATTTCTATAATCAGCGAAGAAGGGCCAATGTGGAGGCAGAACCAAACCTCGCACACAAATTACTGGCACAGCTTGAAAACTATTATGATGTTACCATTGTAACGCAAAATGTAGATGACCTGCATGAGCGCGGAGGCTCCTCTAACATTATTCACCTTCATGGACAGCTCAATAAAAGTCGAAGCACACAAGATGCCAGCCTGGTTTACGATATTGAAGGCACCGAGCTAAATTGGGGTGATACCTGTGAACTGGGCTCTCAGCTCCGGCCTCATATAGTGTGGTTTGGAGAAATGGTACCCCTGCTTGAAACAGGGGCAAAATATGCTATGAAGGCTGATATTTTTGCAGTCATCGGAACTTCAATGTTGGTTTATCCGGCTGCCAGTCTTATTAATTATGTGCCGCTTGATAGCCCTAAATATATTATCGATCCCAATATGCCTATTATACAGGAGACTGCCAACCTGCATAAAATTGAAAAGAAGGCTACTACGGGAACTCAGAAACTCTTTGATATTTTGACCCTGACAAGCTAATTTATCCTCAGAACATTTTGTTTGTATGTACAAGCAAGTATATTTATTTGTCATTTATTGACATATTTAGATGATTTTTATTTGTATGTACAAGCAAACGTATACGTAAATTAAGCATTTTGATATTTATAATCCATGACCATTAGCTTCAGGTTGTAGCTCAAGCTTTTAGCCTTGAAGTATTAGACTAAAATGCCATTAGTTTCACCCAGGATTTATTTGATATTCTGACTAAAGATTTTCAGGCCTGATCTTAACCCTCTATTAACTCCAATTGCCATGTTTTATCGGTAGCATAGAATATTTTGCCCTCATCAATTGTAAGCGGTGAAGGGATGTTATTCTTATAGAGACCTCCAGTTCCCAAACCTTGTGGTAAGGGGTTTTTAAATGTAGAAGTAAACTGACAAATGGCATTAAGCCCGATATTGGATTCAAGTGCAGAAGTAATCCACCAGCCAATATCCAGCTCTTCAGCCAGGTTAATCCACTCTTCAGTGGCCATAAATCCGCCCAGCAAAGTTGGCTTAAGTACTATAAACTGCGGTCTTATTGTTTCAAGGAGTCTTCGTTTATCTTCAATACTCTTCACTCCTATCAGCTCTTCATCCAGGGCTACAGGCACTGGTGCTTTGCGGCATAAGCCTTTCATATCTTCAACTTGGCCGGCTTTAATTGGTTGCTCTATTGAATGCACATTCAGTTGATGTAAAGCATCTAAAATCTCATATACCTGTGGTTCTTTGAAAGCGCCATTAGCATCTACCCTTATACACAAATTCTCGCCACCTTCTTTTTCTCGAATCTTCTGAATAATACCTAATTCATCCTGCCAGTTGATGGCACCTATCTTCAGCTTGATGCAATCAAATCCCCGGGCTATCTTATTTTCGAGCCTCTCCAGCATTAAAAGCTTATCTCCCATCCATACCAGGCCATTAATCGTAATAGGATCCCTTTCATCATAAAAAGGTGAATCAAAAATCTTTCTTCTGCCTTTGTAAAAAAGATCACGCAAAGCAGTTTCAAAACCAAAACGTACAGAGGGCATTTGAATATCTATCTTCTCCACTAAAGTATTCACCTCTTCTACAGATGTGGGAATATTACACCTCCTGATCTTAATAACTTCAATCTCAAGTTTATCTTCAAAGTCCGGCCTGTCATCAACACTTAAGCCTTCAAAAGGTGCACACTCGCCATAGCCAACACTTCCGGGATCAATATCATCCCAAATCTTTAAATACCATGTCTTGTGATTCTTTAATGAACCTCTGGAAGTCTTCGCCTGAAATCTAAACTCCAGAATGTGAGGTGCTATTTCAACATTAAGTGCCATAAGATACCAAAATACTACTTTGAATGAACAATTTTAGCCATTTTTGACTTTCTTGATATTGAATTGTGAAAAATATAAAATTAACTGACTACACATACGATCTTCCTCATGACAGGATAGCATCCTATGGATTGAAAAACAGGGATCATTCAAAATTATTATTCTACAATAAAGGTCAGATTAATCATCATCAATTCGGTCAAATACCGGATCTCATACCCGAAAATGCAACTCTTTTTTTCAACAATACCAAGGTTATTCCGGCAAGACTAAATCTTAAGCGCCAATCCGGGGCATCCATCGAAGTTTTTCTCCTCGAACCTGCTAACCCAGACCAATCAATCCATTCAATACTTAACGTTACCGGAAGTGTAGAATTCAAATGCATGATTGGTAACCTGAAGAAATGGCGTGATAATGAAAAGCTGTATAAGGAGATTGCGGCCGGAGGGCAATCAGTACTGTTAAATGTATCTCTTATTGACAGGGATAAACGGATAGTGAATATTTCCTGGGAAAACAACGAGATAACTTTTGGCGAAATCATTGAATCATCAGGACATACCCCACTACCTCCTTATATTAAAAGAGAAGATGAACCTGAAGACCGTACAAGATACCAAACCGTATACAGCAAGATTCCCGGAGCAGTAGCGGCCCCAACTGCCGGTCTTCATTTCACCAGTGAGGTATTTGAAAATCTTGCTAAGAGGAGTATTAAGACTGATTATCTGACACTGCATGTGAGCGCAGGAACTTTTCAGCCCATAAAAGAAGAAATTATTACTAACCATCCTATGCACCTTGAACAGGTGGTGGTAAGTAAACACAACCTCGAAAATCTGCTTGATTCAGAATTTACCATTGCAGTAGGTACTACATCCATGCGCACAATGGAAAGCATTTATTGGTATGGTGTTCAACTATTGAATGGCAATAGCATATTTCACATTGATAAATTATCTCCCTATTCCTATCAAAACAGCAGTCTGCCCAGCAAAAAAGAATCAATCCGGGAAGTACTGAATTATATGGATGCAAACCAGCTAAATACCATTCATGGAAATACTGAAATTTTTATACTCCCGGGGTATGATTTTAAAATTTGCAATGGGTTAATTACCAACTATCATCAACCCGGCAGTACCCTGATATTATTGGTGGCAGCCTTTGTAGGAGAAAACTGGAGGAATATCTATAAAGAAGCATTAAACAATAATTATAGATTTCTAAGTTACGGTGACAGCTCCTTGCTCCTGCCGTACATCAAATAATTCAAATTAATTATGATTTTCGTCACATTTTGTTTTGAGAGCTTTGAAAAATGGGGTAAATTGAACTCTTTAAGCAATCTAACAAACCACGACCGTGAAAAACCTGATAATAAAGGTGCTAAATGCCCGGCCTGAAGAGGTGCCTTCTGTTAAATTGATGTTGTACCTTGGATTTTCTGTAGGCATATTCCTGGCGGCTTATGACGTTGCTGCTCCGACCATTTTTTTGAACTATTTTAATGATGAAACAATTCTGGCCCAGGCATTTCTGGTCTCTGGTTTTATTGGGGTTGTTGCTACCTATATTTATTCTTTCTTACAGGTAAGAATACCTTATAAAGTACTAGCCTATGGCTTTATTTTCTTAATGTTGGTAGGTGCCTCTTCAATCTGGATGTTATCAGCCTTTGGTGAGCAATCAGGAATAATTGTTTTTATGGGTTTCGTGATGGCGTTACCTTTCTCCTATATCTCATTACTGATATTCTGGGGATTCTTTAACAGGGTATTTGACCTGAAGCAAGCCAAGAGAATCATAGGTGGTATAGATTCAGGGCAGCTGATTGCATCTATTGTAGCATTATTCGCTATAGCTTTTGTATTAGACAATCATTATGTACGAGCAGCAGACCTGTATCTATTGAGTGTAGTTGGGCTGGCTGGTATGTTTATCTCAGCGATAGTAATTGTTGCTAAAACAACCTTTGTAACGCAACAACAGGGAAAAGTTAAAGAGCGTACTTTACCATTCCGCCAGTTGTTTACCAGCAAGTACACACTGTTGATGACAGGCTTTGTGCTTATATCTTTAATATGTGTAACTTTTATTGACTATTCTTTCCTTAATGTGATTAATGTACAATGGGAAACAGAAGCAGAGAAAGGTTCTTTCCTTGCCAGCTTCGAGGCAACCGTTGTAATATTCAGCTTCCTGTTCCAGACCTTTGTTACTGACTGGATCATTGAGAACTATGGTTTAAGAACCGCATTGCTGATCAATCCTCTCCTTGCATTGATACTGGCTGGTGGCGCAGTGCTTGTCGGATTCCTGTTTGGTTACTCACCTGGTCAGGACATTATGTGGTTCTTCCTCGCTGTGGCAGCCTCTAAACTATTTATAGATTCACTTAAAGATGCTTTGGATGGCCCTGCCTTTAAGTTATACTTCCTTCCTATTGATACTAAAATCAAATTTGATGTATCAACCAAGATTGAAGGTGTAATAACCGCATTGGGTGCTGTATTTGCAGGCGGTATTCTGATCCTGATGAATGAGCTAAATCTTTCGTTGATCTACATACTCCTTGGTGTAATACCAATCCTCTTCTTCTGGTTTATACTTACCCAAAGAATGTATGGTGGATACAGGTCTACCCTTCAGAATGCTCTTGAAGCCGGTAAAACATCCAAAAAAGAAGAAAAGGAAGAGACCGAAGGAGAAAAAGATCCTGTTGAAGAAAAAGACTTTATCACCAATCTAAAACTACTGGAAAAAACATCCCCATTAAACTTTGAACAAAGGATACTAGAATTGTCTGAATCAAACAGGGGTGCTATAAAAGAATTTGCTGATCAGAAGATTGCTAAACTTGATCTTCATTTTGAAGAACAGTCCAAAACCCCTGAAGGAGTCCGGGCTATTCGCCAACTAGCCAATCAGGCAGTTGATAGCGCAAGTCAGGGTGATGTTATCTCAATCAGTGCTGACAGGCTCTATAATCTTGCCAAGTCCTTTTCTAAAGACGAACGGATTCTTGCAGCTAAACTACTGCGGTCGCTGGTAAATGATACCAACATCTTTGTTTTATTAGAACTGCTCCGCGACCCTAATAACGAAGTTCGTCAGCAGGCTATTATTACAGCCAGAAAAGTAAAGAAATCAGAATCATGGCCACTGCTTATTGAGCTGCTTAACAATAAAACTTTTACATACGAAGCCTCATCTGCACTTATTGCGGCAGGAGATAAGGTATTGATAGTGCTTGATAATGCATTCCACCGTTCAGGGCAGGCGCAAAGTGTAATGCTCAAGATCGTGCATATCATGGTAGAGATTGGTGGCAAAGAAGCACATGAACTACTCTGGCATAAAATCGACTTCCCTGACAGAAAGATCGTAAGACAAATCCTGATATCTCTTAGTTCCAAAGGATATAATCCAACAAGCAAAGAGAAGATCGTGCTTAACGAAATCCTGATTGAAGAGATAGGAAAAGCATTATGGAATATTACTGCTAAAGAAGAACTATCAGAAGCCGACTTTAATAATCCACTTCAAAATGCGCTGGATGAAGAAATCCAGAGTAATTATGAGTTTATCTATATGCTCTTGTCGGTTATTTATGATCCTGAATCGATTGAGCTGGTTAAAGAAAATATTGAGCTCGGAACAACCGAAGGTAGTGCTTATGCTATTGAGCTTCTCGATATCTTCCTCGACCCGGAGATGAAGCCAAGACTATTCCCTTTGCTGGATGATATCTCTGCTTTTGAAAAGTTAGATAAGCTACAGATCTATTATCCACGGCAGTTATATGAAGAACAGGAAACTTATGATTACCTGCTTAACAGGGAGGCTAATAATGTAAACAGATGGACAAAAGCTTGTACCCTTTATGCTATTGCACATAATGAAGGTATTGAGATTGACGATACCATCGTGGCTCATATGTTTAATCCGGACCCTCTTTTAGCAGAGCTTGCCACCTGGATTACCTATAAAAACAAACCCGTACAGTACAACAGCGTACTTCGGAGAATGAGAAGTGAGGCCGAGGCATTAGACAGAATTATTCAGCGCGTTGAAAACAATAATCCATTGGTTTTCGATATAGTGCTTCAACTACGTAAAATGCCGGAACTGGAAGGCTTTAATGGATTGTTGTTATCACAAATGGTAAGCGCAACCTACACATTCAGGCTCAGGGAAGGTGAAAAGTTCTCACTTGAAAGACATAAGCATGAGCTTTATGCCCTGCAATCAGGTAGCCTTGTAACTACGATGGATGGGCAAACTTTCAAGAATCCGGAAGACACTAGTTTCCTGGGTGCTATTTTCAGTCATAATGAAGATAGTAAAATGGAGACTGTTGCCAAAAAGGAATCTATTATCATGGGATTATCCATGAATGATATGTTTGACATATGCACAAACTACCCGCATTTAATTAAACAATTCATGACCTCAGTGTCACATTATTATAGTAAATACGAAATCACCACATAGCAATTTTTTATTCAATGGAACTAGACATTATAATTAACTATACCGAGAAAGATAACGAATCTGAACAAGGTAAAAACGGATGGGTAACAGATTTTGCCCGATTCCTGACCATAATGCTTACACAAGTATTAGGTAAAAAGCCCAATATTGAGATTAAGTCAGAAACCTCTGCTCTAACCGTAGAAGAACTGCAAAATACAGGTGTTCTGATTTCAATATTGTCTCCTCATTTTATTAATTCGGGCCAAAGTCTGGATGCTATTGAGGAGTTTTACAAAATTGCGGGTAATAGCTCTACCAATCGTCTGTTTAAGGTTTTGAAAACTGATGTGCCCTATGAAGATCAACCTGCCAAGCTAAAAGATGCCCTCCCTTATGAACTGTTCGACATAGACTACGATTCAGGTAGTGCCATCATCTTTGACGACTACTTTGGGCCTGCAGC
>JBDLIU010000036.1:0-24328 GCA_039714715.1 Bacteroidota bacterium | reverse complement strand
AGCACATCAAAAGTGTCTATTTCTGCCATACTCCATTGTCCCAGATCATTCATGGCCCGGAAAGTTATAGTATGCTGACCATCAATTAATGTGGGCTCTGTTGGTATCAATGCAGGATCAAGATCAATTAAAGTGTCTGGAGTTATGGTTAGTTCAGTCGCATTACCTATTCCGGGATCAACTCCATCAATAAAATACTCTATTCTGGTAATGTCAGGGGTGGTTTGTTCTACTTGAGTTGGAGGGATGTATATAGGTCTTCTTTCGGCAGGACTCCAGACTCCATCTGCATTTTTAGCTCTTATATAAATCTGGTGATAGCCGGCTTCCAGTGACTGTGGAATGATCTCATTGATATCAATTAGTTGTCCTTCAGTAATTGTTATGGCTGTAGCATTGCCAAAACCGGGATCTATGTCAAAGAAATATTCTAGCTGTGTAATATCTGCAGGTGAAGGATCTCCAGGAGGGCTTTCGGGAATGTAGAACATCCGTTTTTCCGGATGCCCCCATACACCATCGATATTCATAGCACGAACTACAATAAGATGATAGCCGGCTGGTAGTGTGGATGCATCAATAATATCATGCGTTAAATCAATTAATTGACCTTGAGTAATTATTACTGGAGTGCCACTGCCAAATCCCGGATCATAATCGATAAAATACTCAACGGCACTAATATCTGAAGGAGGGGGATCAATAACTGATGAATATGGAATAAAGAAATCCCGTTTTTCTGCGAAGCCCCATACATTATCACTGTCTTTTGCTCTTACGCCTAATACATGATGCCCTGTTTCCAGAGACTGCACTAAATCAAGAGTAATATCAAAAGAGGTTCCTTGAGTAAATGATAAGGGGGTGGCATTTCCATGACCAGGGTCGTGATCAAAGTAATACTCAGCTTCAATCAAATCAGGTTGTGCTACCAACCAATGAGGAGAAAAAATAAATAGGCAAACTAATAACACCTCAATGGAGATATTTGTAAAAACACTATGTTGCCTTACTCTTATCATTAGCAGTAAAAGGCAGGATTAATTACTTTTTGCTTTAATGCGCACAGGTAAACTATCTCCAGGATTTATTACTGTAGAAGTATTCAGTATTTGAATTACTGGTGCTTTTGTAGTTTTAAGGCTGAAGTTAGGCTCAGTTATTGCGTAAGCCCCCCCAGAAATCCCAATATCGGTGCCATCGTCTCCTGCGTTAAGTGCAGGAGAACCTGCCTTTAATGTGAAATTGTAATCACTGGACCAACTGTTTAGGAGCTGAACATATTCAAAATCCGGGCTTACAATTAGATTATTAGAACCTGAATTGCCAGCTTCACCACCAGTAGGAGGCATAGTGTCATCTCCAGTAGAATGGACTATATTGTTATTAAATATATTTCGTTGGAATTCTGGAGAAGTGCTTCCTGTTATACCAATACTAGGTGTAGAGCCATAGAAAATATTATTACTAATTATACAATCTTTTAATTCTGTATCAAATGAAGTTTCTGAGTCTTTCTGACCAATAAAGTTATTGTTAATTATATAAGTCAAACTACCTTCAGCATTTATATAAATACCACCATATAGAATATTATTAGCGATAAAATTATTGTCACCTGCAATTGTTGAACTGAAAGCCATGTTATACAAGATTAAATTATTGCGACATAGTAGGCTTGAAAGTTTTCGAGGTGCATATAGAGCATATCCACTATAATTTCCATGGATATAACAATTCCTTATTTCAAGATTATCAACGGGAGAATCTACTATCCTTATATAGCTAAATTGGCAGTTTTTAATAAGAATATTTTTTAATGTATAAGCAGGCCCAGTATTAGATGCCAAAAGGAATTGAGAGAATTCAATTCCTTTAACAACAGTTCCGCTTGCATTTTTAGTATTTTCAATATTATTAGTAAGAGAGATATTACCAACAATTGATTTTAATGGCATATCCTTATCTACATTAAAGCCAATACCTATTAATGTAATAGAATCTGCAATACTTACGTTACCGTAACTATTTGGGCTGGGTTGTACCTGTACGATATCACCAGCCGAGGCAGCATTAATGGCATCTTGCAGAGATGCAAAGACATGATCACCAGTTGGGGCATTATAGTTGTTATCTGCCACCCAGATATTTTGTGCAAAAGAACTTGTGGCAAAGAAAATGAATAAGACTGTTAAGGAACGTGCCATAACTGTAGAGGTTTTGTTAGTTGTAATTACTAAATTAATAGGTTTAAAAGTTAAAATAAAATGATATCAGGATCATTTGATCCTTTTTCTGATAAGGTTGGCTGCAAGCACGATTATTAATAAAATAAGGAGTCCCCACCAGTTGATTTTTGCGGCTATTACAAGATGATTAACAATCATAGTATCAAAAATAGAAAGATACAAAGATGTCATTATTTTAATTCTCGTCTACGTGTTCTACATTTGTTAATAATTAACCTAAGAATATTTATGGAAGAATTAGAAAACATAGGTGGTATAGGATCAGATCTTATTGCTGCCGGGAAAGATTTAATGATAACTTACGGACCTAAATTAATTGGTGCTGTTATAGCCCTTATAATAGGTCTTTGGATTATCAAATGGATCGTAAAGCTTGTTAGAGGTGTAATGAAACGAGGAGATGTTGATGAATCTCTACGACCATTTTTAACATCACTTGTTAGTGCATTGCTTAAAGTTATGCTGGCCATTAGTATAATGGGCATGGTGGGTGTTGAGATGACCTCATTCATTGCGATACTTGGTGCGGCTGGTTTAGCAGTTGGTATGGCTTTATCAGGAACACTACAAAATTTTGCCGGCGGAGTGATGATCCTGTTATTCAAACCTTTTAAAGTGGGAGATCTTATTGAAGCACAAGGGTACACTGGTGTAGTTAAGGAAATTCAAATATTTGTCACCATCTTAACAACTGTTGATAATAAGACGATTATTATACCGAATGGTGGATTATCTAATGGATCAATGATTAATTATAGTACACAGGCAACACGCAGAGTGGACTGGTCTTTCGGTATTGGTTATGGTGATGACCTTGAAAAGGCAAAAAGCCTGGTGCAAAATCTTCTTGAATCTGATAGCAGAATTTTAAAAGACCCTGCAACATTTGTTAAGCTGGGTGAAATGGCAGATAGCTCAGTAAACCTAACAGTGAGAGCATGGGTTAATTCGGCAGATTACTGGGATGTTTTCTTTGATACAAATGAAAAGGTTTACGCTACATTTAATTCTGAAGGAATAACAATTCCTTATCCACAGATGGATGTGCATGTACAAAATAATTAGTCTGTTATAAAAAATGAATAAGAAATTAATTTTTATTGTAGCTATCCTTATATCAGGCACAAGTTTATTTGCCCAGGATGCGCAATTACAGGATACAGTTTGGAGGATTAATGGAGACTTTGCTCTAAATCTAAACCAGGTTACACTAACAAACTGGGCTGCCGGTGGACAAAATTCCTTTGCATGGAATGCTACTGCAGGCCTTGATGCCAATTATGCCAAAGACAAATGGAAATGGGATAATGCCATTCGATTAGGATATGGTTTGTTAAGACAAGGTGAAGACCCCATTAATAAAACTGATGACCAAATTTTGATCAATACAAATTTGGGCTATCAAATGAAAGGAGCATGGTATGCCACCTTGAATGCCAATTTCAGAACCCAGTTTACAAATGGATATGATCTGCCAGGCGATTCTGTGATTTCAACATTTATGGCACCTGCTTATCTGGTTTCAGGTTTGGGTTTTGAGTATAAACCCAATGATAATTTTAGAGCATCTTTAAGTCCTACTACCAATAAAACCACCTTTGTAATGGATGATGCCTTATCAGCTTTAGGTGCATATGGTGTTGATGCGGGTTCTAATGTTCGGGCAGAGTTTGGTGCATTTCTTACATTGGCCTACAAAAAGGAGATTTTAAAGAATGTAAACTTCGAAACCTTATATACCATGTTTGGTAATTACCAGGATTTGGCTGCATGGGATATTAACTGGGATATGATTTTCGACTTTAAGATCAATAACTTTCTGTCTGCCAATTTGACCACTAACCTAATTTATGACCAGGATATTGATATTCCTGTTGATAGTACGGGTGATGGTGTGAATGACACTTCTGGTCCAAGAGTTCAATTTAGAGAATCGTTTGGTATTGGATTAAAAGCTAACTTCTCTGGAGTTAAATAAATATTAAAAGTTGGCGAATAAGGTCGTGGTGCTAGCACTACGACTTTATTTTTTATACTGAGCGAAGTCGAAGTATTATACATCAACGGCTTCTACAGATTGAACTTCAGGGATAGCTCGTTTTAATAAGCTTTCTATACCTGCTTTTAATGTTATTGTGCTTGAGGGGCACCCGCTACAAGACCCCTGCAAGAGAACTTTCACTACTCCATTATCATAAGAGTCGAATGTGATAGCGCCTCCATCCATTTCAACGGCAGGTTTAATGTATTCATCCAGAATGCTTTTTATCTGAGCAATTACTTCACTTTCTTCTGTAGTCTCATGAGTAATTTGCTGTTCTTCGTCCTGTAGAACGGGTTCATTATGTTCAAGATGGTATTTGATGTAATTGCTGATAAGTAATCTTGCTTCATCCCAGCCAATATTTTCAGATTTTGTTATAGTAACAAAATTATTCATGTAAAATACTCTTTCCACAAAACTAAACTCGTTGAAAAGCTTGTAAGCCAATGGAGCTTTTATTGCAGAATTTTTATTTGGAAAGTCATATACCTCACCTTCTCCTACCAGTAAGAAGTTCAAGACGAACTTCATTGAATTCGGATTTGGATTTGATTCGGTATAAATACTTACAACACGTTTATCCTCTTTTTCGGGCGCCTTTGAATCCATCGATTTAATTAAGAATGTTTCTAAATAGTAAAAATAAACTATTTAACTGAAATTATACAATAGAACTCCATTACATAATCTGACGACCCTGACAGTAAATGTTAAGAATACTTCGGAAGTTCTCCTTCCGACTTGGCAATTAGTGTTGTAACTGTAGCATCACCGGTAATGTTTGTAACTGTACGACACATATCCAAAGGCCTGTCGATGGGGAAAATAATAGCTACCCAGGCAGGGTTTAATCCTACAGATTGCAGTACCAGAATCATCATAATTAAACCTGCGCTTGGAATGGCGGCAGCACCAATAGATGCCAGCGCTGCTGTAAGCACAATGGTAAACTGCTGACCAACAGACAAATCGACCATATGAAGCTGAGCCAGGAATATTACAGCAACCGCCTGATGAAGGCTGGTGCCATCCATATTTACAGTTGCTCCAATAGGCAGTACAAAACTGGAAACACTACTTGGCACACCCATATTGTCTTCAAGACATTCCATGGTTACTGGCAGGGTGGCAGCACTGGAGCTTGTTGAAAATCCCAGGAATTGAGCCGGGCTTATGTTTTTGAAAAATTCCTTATAACTTATTTTCTTAACAAATATTTTAACAATTGTGGGGTATAGGATAAATATTACAAAGCCAAGTCCGGCCAAAAGAGTTAGGGCATAAGAACCCAATCCTAAAAATATTTCAAAGACTTCTGCAGGAGAATTAGCCATCTTGGCAACTACACCGGAAAGAAGTGCAAATACAAAAAATGGTGCTGCCTTCATAACAAGGTCAACCATTTTAATAAAAATGGCATTGACTCCTTGCACGAATCCAATGACCGGGGCTGCTTTTTCTTTTGGTATGAGGATAAGCGTTATCCCAAAAAAGATGGCAAAGAAAATAACCTGGAGCATTAACTGATTGTTGGAAATGGATTGCAGTATATTCTCTGGCACCATATTTACAATAAACATTAAAGGACTTTCCTCCTTTTTTGCTTTGGCTACCTCCATTTTAGCCTGGATATCCTTTTTCTGTTCTTCAGTAAGCTGGTGTTCTTTCTGGTCGGATGTCAGATATTCTTCATATTTAGGATCATCCAGGAATGATTGCCCATCTTGTGAGGGTCCCATATTATTATCCTGCAACCAGATTTCATAGGACAACCTGTTTTGAATTCTTTCATCAATATTAACATAATTGCCCGGTTTGATAATGTTTACAAACAGTAATCCTATTGTTATGGCTATAAACGTAGTTGTCATATAGGCCACAATTGTTTTACCTCCCAAACGGCCTAATCTGGATACATCATGAAGACTCGCTACCCCACTAATAATAGAAAATAAGACCAGTGGTACTGCAATAAACTTCAATAGTCGAATAAAAATAGTACCGAAAGGATCTATCCATTTAATGGTAAACTCATTCCAGCCCAGTGCACTTGACACAAAGGCCCAGATTACGCCAAATATTAATCCAATAAGAATTTTGATATGGATGGGTAGCTTCTTTTTCATCTTATATAATAATTAATAATTCAAGTTGCTTTAATGTCTAATCTCCAGCATGCTTTTCACCTACCTCAAGGTCAAGTGCATTTTCTGTGGATGCCACCACTACTGATACTGAAGCATCTCCGGTAATATTTACCATAGTTCTTATCATGTCAAGAATTCTTTCCGGAGCCATAATAAGGGCTATACCTGCTGCAGGAATACCAACCGCTTCCAGTACAATAACTAACATTACCAAACCGGCTCCGGGAACTCCTGCGGTTCCCACTGCTGCCAATGTTGCGGTAAGCACAATCATTAACTGCGAACTAAGCGGAAGGTCCAGACCTAATGCCTGGGCAATAAATATGGCAGACACTCCCTGGTAAAGGCTTGTTCCATTCATATTGATTGTGGCACCAAGTGGTAACACGAAACTACTTACTTCCTCAGAAACGCCCAGATGCTTTTCTACTCTGTCCATTGTTACAGGTAAAGTTGCTGTGCTGGAACTGGTACTGAATCCTAAAAGCATAGCAGGCCTAATCCCTTTAAAGAAATTAAAATATCCAATTCTGGAGAAGTATTTGATCAGGATAGGGTATACCAGTAACATCATCATAAACATACCAATGATCACTGTGATAGTATACCACAATAATGCATATAGCAATTCCCATGCTTTGTCGGGATTATCACCAGCAATTTCAACAATAAGGGCTGCAATGAGTGCAAATACCCCATACGGAGCCACCATCATGATGTATTGAACAATTTTTATGATCACATCGTTCATGCCATTGAAAAAACCAAGCACTGTGGCCCCTTTCTCTTTGGGTGTCTGCAACAAGGCAACTCCTACCAGTAAAGCAAAGAAGACCACTTGCAGCATACGACTGTTGTTAGTCGTGGCCATAAAGATATTGTCAGGAACCATATCAACAAGTGGTTGTAGTGGCCCCCGGTCTTTTACTACGGCAGCATCTGAAATCTTGCTTCCGGCATTTTCATTGTATAAGCCCATCAGGTTTTGCCTGGTCTCTTCCGGAAGTTTATGTCCTGGCTTAAGAATGGCAACGATAGACAGACCAATGGTAATAGAAATAATGGTTGTAACAACAAAAATACCAAGCGTTTTACCGCCCATTCTGGAAAGTTTTGAAATATCACCAATATTGGCAACTCCAATTATCAGAGAAGCCAGGACAAGTGGTACAGCCACCATTTTCAATGACCTTATAAAAATAGTCCCGAAAGGCTTAATGAAATCCAGGGTAAAATTGGCCAATCCTGAAAATTGAACTGCCATCATACCATACAGTAACCCAAGGGTCATTCCGATAAGAATCTTGGTGTGCAGGGGAAGTTTTTTCATCCGAATAAAATTAGCTGACCAATTTAGTTGATTGGTTCATCAATACAAAGTCAGCTATTACCAATGCTGCCATTGCTTCCACAATTGGTACAGCACGAGGAACAACGCAAGGATCATGGCGACCTTTTCCCTTAACAGTTACACTTTTCCCTGCCTCATCAACACTTTCCTGTTCCTTCATTATGGTCGCAACCGGTTTAAAAGCTACCCGGTAGTAAATATCTTGTCCGTTACTGATGCCTCCCTGAATACCTCCAGAGAAATTGGATTTAGTTATAATTTGATCTTCAACAGCTTCAAAAATATCATTGTGCTCAGATCCTTTCATTTCCACACCACTAAAACCACTGCCGTAGTCAAAACCTTTTGCTGCATTGATGTTCATCATAGCCATTGCCAGGTGGGCCTGTAGTTTGCCAAACACAGGTTCTCCCAAACCTGCAGGAACCCCTGAGATGATACCCGTAACCACTCCTCCTATGGTATCGCCTTCTTTTTTTACTTCCAGAATTCGGTCTGTCATTATTTTTGATATCGCTGCATCAGGACACCGGACTTCATTCTCATTTTCAGGGTTCAATTCCTGAGCGGTAAATTGTTTGTTCACTTGGATATCCCCAACCTGGCTCACATAAGCTTTAGACTCAACACCTAGTTGTGCAATAACCTGTTTGGCAATAGCGCCTGCAGCAACCCACCCTGCCGTTATTCTGGCAGAAGATCTTCCTCCACCTCTGTAATCTCTGTGGCCATATTTTTCATGATAGGTGAAATCGGCATGTGACGGCCTGAACTTATCAGCAATGTGGCTGTAATCTTCTGAGCGGGAATCCTTATTCCTGATCACAATGGTTATGGGGCTTCCTGTTGATTTACCCTCAAAAACTCCTGAGAGGATTTCAAAAGCCTCGTCTTCTTTGCGAGCTGTGGTGAGTGCTGATTGTCCGGGTTTCCTGCGGTCGAGTTCAAATTTTATTTTTGACTCATCAATAATAATTCCGGCAGGACAACCATCCAATACTACCCCAATAGCAGGGCCATGTGATTCACCAAATGAGGTGATTTTAAATACAGAACCAAATGTATTGCTCATCTACTTTTTGAAGATAATGAATGCTGAGGCAGCCAAAATTAGTAAAATAAAGCCATTTGCCACCATCTTTATCAAATCCCAGTTGGTTTTCTTTTCTAGCGTATTGTCCTCAACTTCAATAAGATCATAGAAAGTTCCCAGGTCGTTGGCGATAATGGTTTCGTTTTTTTTGCTTTCACCGGTAACATGCAACACAACATTTGATTGAAGGGTGTCATAGTTGTCTTTTCTGATATTAAAGAAAACCCACTGAAAATAATCTTTTAACTGGTAGGTGCCGGGTTCGTTAGGTATGCCATAGTAACTAAAAGATTTTGCTCCTGTTACATTATTGTTACTCCGCCTGATACTTTGCTCAATATTGGGTTTATAAAATTCAATATCGGGTGATTCCGGAATGTTTGGAGAAGAGATGGCTGCTACATTACCTTCTCCGTAGATATTAAAATTATAAGCAAAGCTTTGCCCAGTGTTAAGTGCTGTTTTGTTGATATGTTCTTTTAGTTGAAAATGTCCAACTGCTACTTCATCTTTCAAAGGATGCGGAGGAAGGTCTTTCACCCTCACCGTAATCGGTTTGGAATAAAAAGTTTTAAATCCCTCCTGCCTGTTCTGTCCAAAGAAAGAAGGATTTTTTGCCACTTTATATTTTATCATTTCAAGACCAATTTTTGGGAAATGAATGTCTTCGGTATTTAAAGGATAAAATTCCCCCTGGTAAATCTTGTATTGAGTATACTGTTTCCCGTTGATTTCGATGGGAAGGCCATTGATCTTTTCAATGTTGAAATTTTCTTCCCAGCAATTATGTGGTTTTACAATTTTCAGAATATCTCCCAGTTGCTTTCCCAGTTCATGGAATTGCAAGGGAGCCCGGTTCGAGACCGACACATAAAATGCCAGCGTAGTTGTAAATCCTTCACCAATGTACACCTCTTTCTTATCTGTGGTAAGTGCCAGGAAGGCATCATCTTTGATATTAATAAATTCCTGAGGCTGACTTCTTCTGCCAAAAAAATCATCAAAAGGATCCCTGGTAAATGGGTCTCGCTGTCGTTGTTGTACAGGGGGGGCTACTGTTAAGATCTTACCTTTTGCATAGATTTTTTTATCATTTACGGTAATAGAAAAATCCGGAATTGTTACTTTCCCCTGTTTCTCAGGAGAATAGGTCATAATTATACTATGCGAAGATGAAACCCGGCCATTTATAATATTTGTTGAGCTGGACGATGATGTGCCTCTTTTGTGTAACCCAGGAATATCCGGGAACTGATCATAGGTTTTAATGCTACTGTTATTGACAACAATTGATATTGTAAAATGTTGATTTTCACCTATTTGACTTGGACCAAGCTCAATTTTCACTTCCTGAGCAAGCGTTTTTAATCCACTAAACAGTGTTAGAAACATAAACAACATCCTAACTTTCATACCCATTTTTATGCTCAAATTTAATTTAAACCACCAAATTAGATAATTCTTGGAAATCTTAAATAGATTTCTTATCTTTTCAACATCTAATACGAAAGTGTTTTGCCTTTCGTTTAGATTAAAACGTTCTATTTACTTAATAATGTAAATGCATATGTTGGAATACGTGAAAACCATCCTAAAAAAGGTGAGTTTTAATGGTCAGCTCTTTGAGAAAGAGCTGAAAAAAGCAATCGCTACGCTGCTTATTGAAGAAGTGGCTAAGCTAAAAGAATGGTGTTATCGCAAGTTTGGGCAAGTACATGAAGCCATTCTTAATCGCTGTTTTGTAACAGCATAATTTAGAAGTATTAATTAATTATAATCCCCGGTTATTAAGTTAGCCGGGGTTTTTTTGTGCTTCATAACAAAATGGATGACATGATCCGGGTTTAATATTTAACTTGACTTAGGCTGAAATAATTCTTAAATTGATAATAAACCAGTTCCATGGAAGCTATCTCAACAATTTTAGCCCAGGATCTTCAGAAAGAAAGTATATCCAATACCGATAAAAAGATTAAGTTCCTGTTAATAAGCCCCACCTCACCACTTTGGAGAATTGAAAGAAACCAAAAGCCATCGAATTCTAAAGTTTTTCGATTTTCTATGTTGCCCAGCTTATGTGTAGCAGCATCTATGCCTCCTAATGTTGAGACACAAATATTAGATGAAGATGTTGAGCCTATTGATTTTGAGACTGATGCAGAATTAATAGGTATTACCTTCATGACCTATAATGCTCCGAGGGCATATGAAATAGCCGACAGATTTCGATCTTTAGGCAAGACTGTAATCTTTGGAGGTTACCACCCTTCATTTATGCCCGATGAAGCAATAGAACATGCCGATTCAATTTGTATTGGGGAATCTGAGAATAATGTACCGCAGATGATAAAGGATTACCTGAATGGGGAATTAAAAAATATTTATAAGAACGAGCTATTTGATCTGAAGAATTTACCTGTGCTGGACAGGAGCCTGTTGCACAAAAATGCCTACATCACTACTAATGTTTTGCAGGCAACACGGGGATGCTATCACCGTTGTGCTTTTTGTTCGGTGGCGGCCTTTAACAGATATCAGATACGAACCAGGCCTGTAGGAAGAGTAATTGATGAATTGAAGACACTCGGGAAGGATGTTCTCTTTATGGATGATAATATTACTCTGGATAAAGATTATGCCAAAGAGCTATTCAAGGCAATGGCTCCACTTAAAAAGAGATGGTATAGCCAGAGTGGAATTAGTATTGCAGAAGATAATGAATTATTGGAGTTGGCTGTAAAAAGTGGTTGCAAAGGCTTATTTCTGGGATTCGAGTCGTTGTCGCAAAAGAGTTTGGGGGCCTATAAAAAACATTGTAATAGAAAAAGAGATTATGTTGAGGTTGCCAATAAGTTACATGATAAAGGGATTGCTATTTTTGCAGCTTTTGTTTTTGGTAGCGATGAGGATGAAATAGATGTTTTCGAAAACACACTGAATTTCTTGCTGGAAGCGAATATCGAAGTATTACAATCAACCAGGTTAACACCATTCCCGGGTACTCCATTATTTGATAACCTTGATAAAGATGGAAGGATAATCGACAAGGACTGGAGCCATTATGATTTCTTTAACGTGGTACACAAGCCTTTAAACATGACGCCTGAAGAGCTGCACCGGGGAACAGCCTGGCTACAGAAACAGTTTTTTAGTGGAAAAAACATTGCCCGGAGAATATGGCGTGCCTCATCATATTTATCACCAGTAATGGTTTTTAAAATTGTGTTACCCGTTAACCTGGGCTATCGTCATAAACTTACCTCCTATGGGGCATTTAAAATGGGAAGTAATTTTAATCTAAACTAGTGCCCTATAGCGATTGATGCAGACTTACCTGTAGTTGACCTTTGCTAAGAGTTTGGCTTGACTGGATCATGTAACCTACTTGCGTGCTCAGTCTTGATGTTAATTTGAACCCGGCCGCGGCATAAAACCTGTTTCGATCGAAAAAGCCATTTGTTACCATGAATAACTCATCATAGAGTGCCAGGTAAAGGGTCCCTTTTTCTATCTCCTTACGATTTAGAGGGATATTGGTAAACAGGGCATATCTGAAACGGGTTTTAAAATCTACCGATTCAACAAACCTTTGTTCAAACCTTAGTCTATGTTTCAGGTAGAATCGCTTACCCAATTTACCAGGGATTAAGGCTTCCTGATAGATTCTGTTTTCATGAACACTTGTTTTTCTCTCACCTGGAGTGCCAGTGGTTATTGAGGCATACCCGAGTGTGAATTTTATTTTTGATTTCTCTAACTGATAGGTAGCACCTCCTCTTAATAGTAGTTGCTCAAGGTCGCCCATTAAATTCCAATTACGATATTGTATATCTCCTTGAAAACCCCATGGGCTATCTTTAACACCAACACTTCCGAAATACATATACCATCCACCAAGCTGACTCTCATTAACCTGGGCTAATAGCTGGGTTGAAAATGTTGATAATAGAATTAATATAGTATAGCGCCTTAATTTCATAATTGCGTTTCATTTTGACTCACAAAATTAATATTTCGTTTGAGTCCCTGAAATTTTGTTCTACGAACGGCAGATTTTTTAAATATTGATTTAAATACCTCATCGGTTAATTCGAGCCATTGCTGCTTATTCATTTCCCGGATCTTTTGATCAGGGGAGAAAGCGGATTCATTATGGGGTTTAGCATACTTATTCCATGGGCATACATCCTGGCAGATGTCACATCCGAATATCCAGTTTTCAAATGATTTTTCAGAAGTAATCGGCATCTCATGTTTTAGCTCAATGGTATAGTGGGAAATACACTGACTGCCATCAATTACCCCTGGGAACTTTATTGCATTTGTCGGGCAGGCATCAATACATTTTCTGCAGGCACCACAGTGTCCAAGTGCAGGTTTATCAGCATCAAGCTCTAAGTCGATAATCAATTCAGCAATAAAAAAGAAACTCCCCTTTTTCTTGTTGATCAGAAGACCATTTTTCCCTATCCACCCTAACCCGGATAGTTTAGCCCACTGCCTTTCCATTACAGGTGCCGAATCCACAAAAACCCGACCACTTACTTCTCCTATTTCTTCATGGATGAGTTCCATGAAGTGTTTGAGTTTAGCTTTTATCACATTATGATAATCTTTCCCGTATGCATACTTGGCAATTTTGTATCCATGCTGATCAGATAAGTCATGTTCAGGATAATAATTATAGAGTAAGCTTACAACAGATTTGGCTCCGGGAACGAGCTTTTTAGGGTCAAGTCGTTTGTCAAAATGATTGGCCATGTAGCCCATTTCCCCATGAAAATTCCTGTTAAGCCATTGTTCAAGCTTAGAGGCTTCCTCTTCAAGAAAGCGGGCTTCGGCAATACCACATTCATCAAAGCCTAAATGCTTTGCCAATCGCTTGATAATGGCGGTATGTTTAGCTTTGGCATCCACCCAACGCTGTAGTTTTATTTAAACAAATCCAGATTTTGTGAAGGAGGCACGATCTTCAGGTGCTTGTAGGCCAGTTCGGTTGCTTCCCTGCCTCGGGAAGTACGTTTCAGGTAGCCTTCCTGAATTAAAAATGGTTCATAAACCTCTTCAATGGTTTCGGCCTCTTCTCCACAGGCCGTAGCAATGGTAGAAATACCTACAGGGCCACCTTTAAATTTCTCTATGATAGTGCTTAAGATTCGATTGTCCATATCATCAAGGCCATGGGCATCTACATCCAATGCCTTTAAAGCTATATCGGCTATTTTAAGATCTATATTACCATCACCTTTTACATCGGCAAAGTCACGGGTACGCCTTAGTAGGTTATTAGAAATTCGAGGTGTGCCACGACTTCTTCTGGCCAATTCAGTGGCAGCATCCTCATCTATGGTAGTATCGAGAATCCTTGCTGATCGTTTTACAATTCCTGTCAGAAGGTCGGCATTGTAGTATTCCAGTCGTGCATTGATACCGAACCTGGCTCTAAGGGGCGATGTAAGCAATCCTGCCCTGGTAGTGGCGCCTACCAATGTAAAAGGAGCCAATGATAGCTGTACACTCCTCGCACTGGGCCCCGAATCCAGCATAATGTCAATACGGTAATCCTCCATTGCAGAATAGAGGTATTCCTCAACCACAGGATTTAATCTATGTATTTCATCAATAAACAGGACATCATTTTCTTCCAGGCTGGTAAGTAAGCCTGCAAGATCACCAGGTTTATCTAAAACAGGTCCGGATGAGATTTTTATAGATGATTCCAGCTCATTAGCGATAATATAGGAAAGAGTAGTTTTCCCCAGGCCGGGAGGACCATGAAGAAGAACATGATCCAACGCTTCACCTCTTCTTTTGGCAGCTTCTACGAAGATCTTAATATTATCCACCACTTTATCCTGTCCTGCGAACTCACCAAAGTTGTCGGGTCTGAGCGCCTTTTCAAACTCCCTGTCTTCGGAGGATAATCCTTCCGGATTCCCACTGAGATAATCTTCTCGCATAGATATCAACAATTTCTACTAAAATAGGGATATATTTTTAACATCTGGTCGTAGCATCGATGCTACGACCAGATTAGTTACTTTTGCGCCTATGAGTGTTGTAAAAGAAATGTTCTCGCGTAAGCGAATTTTGCCACTTTTATTGGGATTGGTAATTGTAGTGTTTTGGTTTTATAAAAGACCAGCACCAATGGTTGAGATAGAAGGTATCACTTTTGGTACAATTGTATATCATATAAAATATAAGGATACACAGAAGCGTAATTTTAAAAATTCTGTAGACTCATTATTGGTTGTATTCAATAATGCTTTGAGTCATTATATACCAGATTCTGAACTATCCAGGTTTAATAGAGGTTCTTCTCCTCAAAAATATGAGAGCCCGTTTATACTCCCGGTTCTGGAAGAAAGCAAGAGGATTTATGACCTCAGCGAAGGAGCTTATAATCCGGCTGTTATGCCGCTTGTTAACGTATGGGGGTTTGGCCCGGCAGAGGGCATACAACCTGATTCTCTTACCATTGATTCCCTCCTTCAATTTACAGATTTTAACCTTGTTGAATATGATCTTCAGGAGTTTAGGAAAAATGACAGCAGGGTACAACTTGATTTTAGTGCCAGTGCAAAGGGTTATGGGATAGATGTAGTGGCCCATTTTTTAAAAGCCAGGGGGATCGAAAATTATTTTATTGAAATTGGAGGTGAAGTGATTTGCGCTGGGGTGAATGCCCAAAACCGCCCCTGGCGTATTGGAATTCTGGACCCAGATTCAGACTTTCTAAATCAATCTCTTTTTGCAGAGGTTGATGTTGAGAATATGGCAGTTGCCACATCTGCCAATAACTTTAATTACAGGATTATTGATGGTATTAAATACTCACATACAATAGACCCCACCACCGGTTATCCTACTACCCGAACAATATTAAGTGCTTCAATTTTTACAAAGGAGTGTATTACAGCAGATGCCCTGGCCACAGCATGTATGGTTATAGGGGTAGAGGAGTCTAAAGAAATGGTCGATAAAATGGATGGCGTTGAGGCGTTATTAATTTACAGCGATGAAAAAGGGGGCATATCTACCTATGTCACAGACGGTATATCCACAAAAGTTACATTTAATAAAAAATGATGGGAGAAATGTGGATTAATATAGGGGTATTGTTTGCGGTAGCAATTTTTGGTGGGCTTATGGCATTTCGTTTCAAGCTGGAAGACAAGAGTAATTTTAATTTAGCCCTTACTTTTTCAGGGGCTTATTTATTTGGGATAACGCTGGTACATATAATTCCTGAGTTATTTACTCACAGCCATTCTCCATTCAAGGCAGGAATATTTCTTCTGGTTGGGTTCTTTATTCAGGAACTCCTGGAGTACCTGACCTCTGGTGTTGAGCATGGGCACCTTCATTTACCTAAGGGGGAACATCATCATAGTACAGGGATGGCAATCTCGCTTTTAGTTGGCTTAATGGTTCACTCTGTGCTGGAAGGAACACTTCTTGGACAAACTCATCATGAGTCGCATAGCACCATGCCTTTGTTGCTGGGAATAACCTTTCACAAGATTCCGGCTGCATTTGCTATGATGACTGTATTACTTTGTCAATACAAGAATTTTAAATGGCCAATTGTATTTCTGATAGTCTTTGCATTGGCTTCTCCATTAGGAGTTTTTCTCCGAGGATCAGTAGAAATTGGTGAGGGAGCAGCAGATATTTTATATGCCCTGGTAGGGGGTAGTTTTTTGCATATTTCAACTACGATTGTTTTTGAGTCTGGCCCGCAACACAAGTTCAAAATAAAACGACTTTTCTATAGTGTTTTGGGTGCATTTATTGCTATATTGGTACAAGCAATTTTTTAGCACATAATCTGTGTGCAAAGTACATTAAAAATCAAATAACTCACATGATTAACACAAGGATTTTAACCCTAGCAGGCTACATCCATGAGTACCAAAAAAGTGTTCTGCAACCAGAACAGTTTTGGGCCAGGGTAGCGCAAAGTTTTCATTGGCGTAAACATTGGGACGAAGTTGTCCAATGGAATTTCTCAGAGCCTAAAGTGGAATGGTATATTGGCGGTAAATTAAACGTTACTGAGAATATACTTGAAAGACACCTTTATACGCATGGTGACCGGGCGGCAATTATTTGGGAACCAAATGATCCCAAAGAATCGTCAGTTACTATTACTTATCGTGAACTCTATGAAAAAGTAAATGAGTTTTCCAATGCGATGAAAGCAAACGGAGTCGGTAAAGGTGACAGAGTAATTATTTATATGCCTATGGTACCTGAAGCTGCCATAGCTATGTTAGCCTGTGCTCGTATAGGCGCTATTCATTCAGTGGTATTTGCAGGCTTTTCAGCCACTGCTCTTGCAGAGCGAATAAACGACTGTGAAGCTAAGATGGTGCTGACAGCAGATGAAAATTTTAGAGGGGCCAAAGTAGTTCCTGTTAAGAAAGTAGTAGATGAGGCTTTACAAAGCTGCACTTCTATTGAAAAAGTTATAGTTTATCAGAGGAGCGGAGGACCTTGTGAAATGCAAGAGGGTCGTGATATCTGGTGGCATGATGCTATTGATGGTCAATCTACCGAATGTCCTGCCGAAGAAATGGACTCGGAAGATCTGCTATTTATTCTTTACACATCTGGTTCTACAGGAAAGCCAAAGGGTGTTGTTCATACCTGTGGAGGCTATATGGTATTTACCCAGTTCACTTTCGATAATGTATTCCAGTATAAACAAGGAGATATATATTGGTGTACTGCTGATGTGGGTTGGATTACAGGTCACTCTTATATTGTATATGGCCCATTATTATCTGGTGCTACCAGCGTAATGTTCGAAGGGATACCTACTTATCCTGATCCGGGCAGGTTCTGGGATATTGTTGACAAGCATAAGGTGCAGCAGTTCTATACTGCTCCCACAGCTATAAGGGCATTGCAAGCATATGGGCACGAACCACTTGAAGGAAAAGATCTAAGTTCGCTAGAAGTATTGGGTACTGTGGGTGAACCTATAAACGAAGAAGCATGGCACTGGTACCACGACCATGTGGGTAAAAGCAAATGCCCTATTGTAGATACATGGTGGCAAACTGAAACAGGTGGTATTTGCATGTCACCTCTGGCAGGTATAACACCAACTAAACCTTCCTATGCTACACTACCATTACCTGGTATTCAGCCGGTAATTGTTGATGGTGAAGGTAAAGAGTTAACAGGGAATAGTGTTCAGGGTAATTTGTGCATTAAATACCCTTGGCCGGGAATGTTACGTACCTTATATGGTGCTCATGAAAGATGTAGAGATACCTATTTTAGCACCTATGAAGGAATGTATTTCACTGGAGATGGCGTGAAGCGGGATGAAGATGGATATTACAGAATTCTTGGTCGTGTAGATGATGTAATCAATGTTTCTGGTCACAGGATGGGAACGGCAGAGGTTGAAAATGCTATTAACGAACATCCAAGAGTTATCGAATCGGCAGTTGTTGGTTATCCTCATGATATCAAAGGACAAGGAATTTATGCTTTTGTAATTGCTGATCTGGATGGTATTCCTTGCGATAGTCTTGAAGATGAAATTAAGGCTACAGTGAGAACCATTATTGGTCCTATTGCCAAACCCGATAAGGTTCAGATTGTGCCAGGATTACCTAAGACAAGGTCAGGAAAGATCATGCGTAGGATTCTACGTAAGATTGGAGAAGGTGAGGTGGATAACTTCGGTGATACCTCAACATTGCTTGATCCTGAAGTAGTTGAGCAGATTATTGAAGGAAGGAAATAGGTTACAACTACGCCTGTCTGCCGACAGGCAGGCTTAGCCTAATTATACATAAACTGGTTGTCCCGTTCCGATAGCTATCGGGATGTTGTGACAACCAGTTCTATTATAAGTAAATTATATGCATATATACCGAGTACTATACAATGGTTATGGCGCTAACAGGGCCTTTTACAGAGAGCAGGAACTAAGGTTGGAGTTACGTCATAATTGGAGCAAGAATGATGATGAAGCAGCCAGGGTATTTTATCTGGTCCATCAGAAACTCAAAGAGCACTTTGCTAAGTATGACTTATTGTTGGTTGAGAAGTTAAGGTAATACTTTAGATTGGAGGAATAAACTTGCAATTGATGAACTTTAGAGACAATGCCGTTTACTTATTGGCTTTTATTTGTATAAATATTCATAATATATAATTATAAGCATTTAAAATAGGCTATTTTTAATTTTTATGAAAATCAGACTAACCTTATTTATTGGAGTTATTATAACTCTGGTTGCTTGTGTACATGATATAGATGACATCAATATTGTGCCGTTAAGCCCAGAATTATCCATACCGGTGGGAACATTTACTTTAAAAGCAGAAAACCTTACCGAACTGGGAGATTCTATTGATATAAGAGAAGGGGATCAGCGGGTTCTTGAACTATATTATGAATCAGAAGTTACCAGAACTCCCGTTTTTGACAGGCTAACTATACCTAATCATTCCTTTAATGAATCGCTCCCTTTTAGCTCGTTTGCTTTTTCGGGGGGTATTGATAGCCAGGTAAAGATTTCGGAATATAACTCATTTACTATTGATAATATAGATCTTCTATCACCTCCTCCAGATTTGGAAGAGCTTGTTTTTAAAGGAGGTACTCTTACTATAGTCCAGTCTAAAAATTTTGATCATAACCTTGAAACAACAATTGAATTTCCAACTCTAATAATAGATGGGAACCCGGTTTCTATTGTATTAAACGATAATAGCTCAACAAATCTGCAATTGGCAACGGCTACGCTGGATTTAACGGGCGATTCAGGTACCGATGTTAATACAGTTGATTTTGAAATTACTGCTGTGGTTACAAATACTGGATCAGATACGCAAGGAACAGTAAATGTGAATATATCATTCGAAGACATGGAGTTCAGCTTTATTAAGGGAGATTTTCACACCTATTCATTTGATGAAATATCAGAAACTGTCGAGACTGAACTTCCTGAACTTGATGTTCCAGAGAATGTTGCTCTTACAAATCCAATAATTAATCTTATCGTATCAAACTCCTCCGGTATCCCATTCGGGTTGGATATATTTGAACTGTCTGTTATAAAAAGAGATGGAACAGATGAGCAGATAACAGGATCATTTGATGATGATACACAAATTATCGTTGAAGCCAGTGTACCAGGAGGAGCTACCGATAGTGAGTTTACCATAGATAAGAACAATACTGACAATCTCGTGGACTTGCTCAATGAGATTCCGCAAGGTGCTTATTTCAATGGAAAAGTTACAGCCAACCCTTTACCTTCAGGAACTCCGGCTAATGGGAACTTTGTTACCGATAGCAGCGAGATAGTGTTGAATACCCAATTAATACTACCTATTGAAGGTTATGCCAATGAGTATATGTTCTCTGATACAGTTAAGGCAAAACTGAATATTGAAGAAGATTATATTACTCTTGAGAATGTAAATGTAAGACTACAGGCTGAGAACGGTTTCCCAGTGCAAATAAGCCTTCAACTCTATTTTCTGGATTCTATTGATAATAATATGGTTTTGGATTCATTATTCCTGACTAAAGAAGAGCAGCAATTATTCCCTTCAGCAGAAGTAGATAATACAGGATTGGTTATTGCTCCAACTTTAGAGTCGAGAGATGTGTCAATTGATAATGAAAAATACGAACGGATTAGAGCTACCGGCTCAATTCGGATTTCGGCCTTTATATCAACTCCCGGAGCAGATGAAACACCACCAAAATCTGTAAGAATATCTGCAGATAATTATTTTACGCTGGGTCTGGGAGTTTCAGCAAAAGCAATTATAGATCCCAATGAAGCCTTTAATGATTAGTAAGCGATGATTTTGAATTACACTAAAACCATATTACTAACTTTTGTGCTGCTAACAATTGGGAAGTTAGCTTACGGACAACAGGAATTTACCCTTTACCATATGCCATCATTGGCGCAGTCAACCTATTTAAATCCGGCTGCTGTTCCTGAACATAAGGTGTCGATATCATTGCCAATCCTTTCAGGTGGCTTTGGTGGTTTTAATAATTCGGCAATAAACGTAAAAGCTCTTCTATCTACCGATGGAACCCTGGATTTCAATCGTTTTGTAGAAAGCCTGGATGAAAAGAAGAACTACCTTGGAGCAGGAGCTAATGCAGAAATATTCAACCTTCGTATTAAAGCGGCTAACAACTTCTTTTCGTTGGGCAGCCGGGTAGTTGCCGATGTGCGTTTTAATTATCCCAAAGACCTATTTGGATTATTATCAGAAGGGATAAGCGGAGATTACTCATTGTCTGGCCTGGCTCTAAATGTCAATAGCTACATTGAATATGCCGCAGGTTATACATGGGCTAAACCGGATTCGAAATGGACTTTTGGAGGAAGAGTAAAGTTTTTGCACGGACTTGCCAATATTCAGACTAAAAACACTGACATTAATGTGCATGTAAATGAGGCTGTGGATGATATTTATACCTATGATGTTGATGTTGATGCTATGGTTAACCTTGGGTTAGCAGTTGATGGAGACAAATACAATTCCTTTGAAGATTTATCTGATATGGTAATTGAGGACATTAAGGATCCATCAGGTTGGGGGGGGTTGGAGTTGCTGAATTTGGTGGATGAGTATAAACCCAATAAAGGCATTGCAATGGATTTAGGTGCTACATTTCAGTATACAAAAAACTTAAGCTTTGGGGCAAGTGTATTGAATTTGGGTTTTATAAACTGGAAAAGCTTTGCACAGAACTATCACATTGATACACAATTTACCGTAGAAGGTGTAACGGCCGAGGTTGACTTTTCAGCTGATATGGATAGTTTGATTAATGCACAGGTAGATTCGCTTCTGCAGTTTTATGGAGATGAATTATCAGATATAGATACCACCTATAACTCTTATAAAATAGGGATGCCAACCCAGATGTTCTTATCAGCCAACTACCAAATTACACCAAAGTTTAGAGCTACTGGATCTTTGTTTACGGAGTTTCATAATGGAGTGTCATTTGGAACAGTGGTTGGTGCAAATTACAGATTTGGCAGGTCCTTCCATCTAACAGCTTCATGGTGGTGGTTTAGAAAGAGTGCGACTAACCTGGGTATTGGTATGGTAATTAAACCCGGATTTGGGCAGATATTCGTCATATTTGATAATGTATTACCAGCACACCTTGTGAAGATAAGCGATCCTGAAATGGGTGTTGACAATATTTGGTTGCCTTATCAAGCCAAAAACTTTAACGTAAGGGCTGGGATAAACCTTGTATTTGGTAAGATTAGGGAAGAGAGCAGGTTGCCTTTAAATGGTCTGAAGAAAAGAAAAGATGGAGCCAGAAGATACCTTTTTAAACCAGCTCTTAAACAATAAATAGAATTACATTTTGAATAGGCATATGTTTAAGTACCTCAGTATATTAATCCTACTATTCTTTAGTTTAACCACTCAAGCACAGCAAACCCTTGGAAGTAAACTAAACCGTTTTATTCCTTTCGATTTAGAAGGAGTGAGTTCTGGGTACAATGAAATTAATCCTGTTTTATCTCCTGATAAGAACACCTTGTTTTTTTCAAGGATAAATCATCCGGAAAATCATTATGGGGCTTCTGGCAGCCAGGATATTTGGTATAGTGTGAGGATTAAGGATGATATATGGAGCGAACCTAAAAGAGTTGATGCCAGCTTTAACAATAGCAGATATAATGCTCTGTTTAGTGTAACAGATAATGGAGAATACCTTGTATCAGGTATTTATTCTAAAAACGGAAAATACAAAAGAAGAGGTTTGTCTATCACCATGTATGATAGTGCTCTTAATAGGTGGCTCAATCCACTCAAGTTGAAAGTACCTAAGTACAAAAGAATGAACAAAGGCCTTGCCAGTAGCGCATATATGAATAAAACAGGGGATGTACTAGTGCTGTCTTACACTAATCATTGGCAAAGTGAAAAAATAAAGGATATAAGATTTAGCACTAAAAAACCCAATGGTAAATGGGGGTCTTTAACTAAAGCGCGAAACAAAACTGCTAAGAAATTATTCAAGTCGATTGAGGCTCCTTACTTAAGCGATGATGAGAAAACCTTATACTTTTCAGCCTATTTAAAAGGGAAAGAAAATGAATATCAAAATGATATTTATAAAATGGAGCGAATAGATCACACTTATAAAGAATGGTCAGCACCTGAGCTAATAAGTGAAACAATTAATACTGAAAATTGGGAGAATTATTACCGGGAATTTAATGATGGTAATTGGGCTGTTTTTTCATCTGCATCTGTTGGAAAGGGTTCGAATATTGCCATGGTTAAACTTAATGAACCAAGACCTTATATCGACCTTTCTGGTTTAGTGTTCCTGGAAGGCCAACCTATGCAGGAAGGATATCAGGTTGTTATTAATGGGCAGGTTGTCGACTCAGTGAGAATAGATACTGTGGCCAGTAATTATGCTGTAAGGTTGCCATTCGGACAGAAATATGAAATACAGGCTCGCGCAACTGAGCGGGTAGCAAAAGTTGAGATTATCGATGCAACAAATCAATTAGAGTACATAAAGGTTGATCGCGACCTGCAGCTATCATTAATTCCGTTTTTAGATTTATCGGGTATAGTAATGGTAGATAGTGTGCCACTTAGAGAACCCTTTGAAATACTTATAAATGGACAGCTGGTAGACTCAGTCTCTACTGATTTTGCAACAGGAGAGTACTCTGTTAGACTACCTTTAGAGCAGGAGTACAAACTCTATGCAAAATCTGGCTATTATATTCCGGATACATTGTCGGTTAGTGTTTTGTATGATACAGTACAAGTACAGCAAAGAGAGAATATTATGGTTGCTCCTACACCATACGTAGATGTTACCGGGCGTTTAATAAATATTAGAACAGACAGTTTAATATCTCCTGAAGCATTACCTCAATTGGCATTGAATGGTATTGTTGCCGATAGCATTGATACAAGCAATGGAACTTATAAAATAAGATTACCCTGGGGGCAGAAATATTTATTTACACTACAGGCCGAAGAATTTGATCCTATTGTTACTGTTGTGGATTTACAGGATGTAACTAATTATCAAAAAATAGAGAGAAACCTGTATGCTGCACCACTGGAGAAGTATGCCCTGGTAACAGGAAAAGTAATTGACAAAGAAACCGGATTACCAGTTAAGAGCAGCTTTTTTATTGATGTAGATGGATCTCGCAGTACAAGCAGTGAGATTGATGAAACCAGTGGAACATACTCCGTTCGACTATCATTGGGTAAAAAATCGATTCTAACAGCGAGTGCTGATTCATATTTCCCTGTTGCGGAAATTGTAGATGTTACGGATGAGATTGAAAATGTTGAGTTAACCCAGGACCTGATCCTGGTACCATTAAAGGTAGGGGAAGCCATCTTACTTAACAATATTACGTTTGAAACAGC